>JAUZPH010000443.1 GCA_030706065.1 Bacillota bacterium
CCTGTCCAGAAAAACCAACTGCCACTACTTGGGAACAGAGCCTTAGTCCGGCTTTAACATATATATTCATCTCACCAAACAGCATGTACCAGAGGAAAGCACATAATATTCTTTTATTGTTCGACATTCTTATGAAAAGGAAAATTAAGATTTTATATTTTATCAAAAACAAACAAAATATAGCAGCAGTTTAGAAAAATGGTTGGATAGCGGTGATTATGTCGGGTAATAATAATTTACAAAAGGAACATTTGTTCGTATAATAGTAAGTGGAGTAAATTTGACAAAAAAGGAATGTTAAATATGGGTAGGTTAATTTTTCACATTGATGTAAACTCTGCTTATCTTTCCTGGGAAGCGGTATATCGGCTGCAGCATGGTGAACAGGTTGATTTAAGGGAGATCCCCAGTGTTGTTGGCGGGGATGAAGCCAGCCGCCACGGCATAGTCCTGACCAAGTCAATACCTGCAAAGAAGTACAATATTAAAACGGGAGAGACACTCTTCAATGCCAGGGTAAAGTGCCCGGAATTAGTGATTGTGCCGCCCAGGTACTGGCTTTACATGCAGAGCAGTGCCGCCATGTACGAAATCCTTCAGGGGTATACGCCACAGATACAGAGGTTTTCCATAGATGAGAGTTTTTTGGACTTCTCCAATATGGAGCATTTATACCCGGATTATCTTGAACTGGCAAATACCATCAGGGAAAGGATTAAAAATGAATTGGGGTTTACCGTAAACATAGGGATATCGAATAATAAACTGCTGGCCAAGGTGGCCTCGGATCTTAAGAAACCGGATAGAATACATACATTATTTCCCCAGGAGATAAAAGAAAAGATGTGGCCGCTGCCGGTAGAAGACCTTTTTATGGTAGGAAGGGCCTCTACCGAGAAATTAAACAGGCTGAACATTTTCACCATAGGAGATCTGGCAAATTATGATATAAACATACTGAAAAGCAGATTGAAGAGCTACGGCACGATGATATGGAATTATGCCAACGGCATTGAAAACTCCGAGGTCAGAAAGAGCAATTATATTGAAATGAAGGGCATGGGAAATTCCACTACCATAGCCTTTGATGTGGAAGACAGGGAAACAGCCCACAAGGTACTGCTTTCACTCTGTGAGACCATAGGTATGAGGCTCAGGGATTCACACAACAGCTGCAGAGTCATATCCGTAAGTATACGAGGCAGCGATTTGATAAGCTATTCTCATCAGAGGCGGCTGGATGTAGCAACGGATTCCACCAGAAAAATAACGGAAGCTGTATGGAGCCTTTTTGACAGTGCATGGAAAGGAAACAAGATAAGGCATCTGGGAGTTCATGTGACGGAGCTGGGTTCCAATGACTTTTACCAGAGCTATCTTTTGGATGACTTTAATTATGAAAAAGACAGGGCGGTCAATGAGGCAATCGATAAAATAAGGCTGAAATACGGCTCCAGGGCTATAATGAGGTCATGTTTTCTGAATTCAGGGTTAAGCTCCATGTGCGGAGGTGTAGGGGAGGAAGGGTATCCTTTAATGACAAGTATGTTGTAAAGTAAATTGATATTGGTTGATAAAGCCAGGTTTAAAATAGCTGTTCCAGCAAATTTAAGCCTGGCTTTATTTATTATTTAAGATAGTGCAGTTCATGTGCGAGAATACTGAAGATTCAAAAAAGATTATGCGGGAATGCCAAGAGTCGTCAGCTTCTGATGAAAAAATATCACAAAACTTGTCTAATTAGCATAGTATATAATAAGTCGAATCCTTATAAGGGCATTCATGACGAGACTCAGCATTACTATTGTTTATGAATTTGACTTATCTCACTTAATGAGGAGGATTAAAGATGAGAAACGGCAAGGATTTAAATCATTCCTGGCAGAGCTTCTGTGATGAAGAAAATGATAACACGGATAATCAATGTAATGAACATCTGGATGATGAAGATTGCGAATATGATCACAAACATCGTTGTATAACCGTTTGTGGAGTTCCAGGACCGAGAGGTCCGAGAGGACCACAGGGCGAAAAAGGGGAAACAGGCTGTGCAGGCCCGATGGGACCAAGAGGACGGCAGGGTGAAAAGGGCGAAAAAGGGGAAACAGGCTGTGCAGGCCCGATGGGACAAAGAGGACCGCAGGGTGAAAAGGGAGAAAAAGGCGAGCCTGGCTGTGAAGGTCATATAGGAAGAAGAGGTCCGCAGGGAGAGAAGGGTGAGCAAGGCGAAGCCGGACTGATGGGACCGAGGGGTCCGAGAGGGCCACAGGGCGAAAAAGGGGAAACAGGCTGCGCCGGACCAATGGGACCAAGAGGACCGCAGGGTGAAAAGGGAGAAAAAGGCGAGCCTGGCTGCGAAGGACATATAGGAAGAAGAGGTCCGCAGGGAGAGAAGGGCGAGCAAGGTGAAGCCGGACCTATGGGACCTATGGGACCGAGAGGACCACAGGGCGAAAAAGGGGAAACAGGTTGTGCAGGCCCGATGGGACCAAGAGGACAGCAGGGTGAAAAGGGCGAAAAAGGCGAGCCTGGCTGCGAAGGACCAATGGGGCCTAAGGGTGAACCATGTTTATCAGTTGATTGTATATGCACGTCTCAATTAAAAAATATATTAAAGCAGATAATGGAGTTATTCCCAAGAACAGAAGTAATTATATATCTTGAAAATGGGCGGTCAGCTGTCGGTATACCGGCAGGCTTATATCCAATGCACTCTGACAGTGGTATCATAAAACTGGCCAATAAACATGGTGTCTTGACATGTAAGATTAATATCTGCAAGATAGCAGCTATTACTCTACTTTGCAGCGATGAATCCTTCTTTGATAGAAAGGGCAACATCAGGCTTGACTTCATATCACCGCCGCACCAGTCCCTCAATGGGGAGGCTTTCCATTGCGAACGCGCTGTAAGAAATTCATTGATAGCAGCAGCCTATGAAAAAGATGTAGTAAATATCGTTGCAGGCGGTAATTCACTGGAACCGAATATTGTAACAGCCGCTGATTTAGGAGTAGTTGCTCTTGGAGACAATACCATTGTATCTACCTGCAAGATAGAGAAAATTGTGTATGAGTGCAAATGTTAGTATAAAATTATAATGAAATTCTCATACTTCGGGAAAAAGTAATCTGAACCTTTTACCAGTATTGGCGAGAAGCGGATTCAAGTTAATCTGCTTCTCTATTTGTGTAAAGAAATATATATCATGATTCTCCACTATGTAACATATTATGCATTGTATGGAATAAATAATAGAAAATATATGCAGGATTACTGTCTTTCTTTTCACCTAATGCCTAAGGGTGGTAGTTAACGAGGTGATAAAGTTGGAGAAACATGACGATAATTCTAACTTATGGAAGGATTATGTGGACAACTGTGAAGATATTGATTGTAGTGACATTGAAGATTTAGAGGATTTGGATTGTGAATATAAACATAAAAGTCACTGTGTAAAAATATGTAAGATACCGGGACCAAGGGGGCCACAGGGTGAGCCCGGTGCCAGTATCGACTGTTTATGCGTTACTCAGATTAGAAATATATTAAGGCAGATGATGTGCTTGTTCCCGAAATCAAAAATACTGATTAATTATGAAAATGGAGGTTCGGTTGCAGGGATACCTGTCGAGCTATATACGGAATCTTCAAATGAAGGTGTTGTGAAATTGGCTGATGACAGCGGAACTATAACTGATAGAATAAACATTTGCAAGATTGCAGCCATAACACTTACAGGTCATTGTGACGAGACACTATATAATGAAGATGGTTCCATCA
>JAUZPH010000444.1 GCA_030706065.1 Bacillota bacterium
ATAGTCTTTTGATGTACTAATAGTATTTAGAGTATACGGTTACCTATAAAGAAACTATACAAATATAAATTATTCTTAACATTACGCAAAAGAAAAAACCAGCAGCGGTAACCGTGCTAGTTATGAATATTCGATACCCTTAAGGGCATATATTTTCCACTTGTAATGGCAGTTTTCAAATAAGGTATTATACCATTTGTACTATCAAAAGATGCGGAGATTTTACTTTTAGAATTCGTCTGAGAAAGCATCAAATCTTCCACGATTCTCCAAAGGCGATAAGTAAAGGAATAAATCTACGTATCTGTAGCCAATCGCTATAAATTTACCTCTATCGTTGTCAATCATTAATAGTTGACATTTCCCCATGTCAACTATTTTACATTTACAAAATAAAAAACATAATTCATTTTCGCTAATATGGGGTTTTTAACTTGGATATTAACTTATAATGCTCAAAAACTGTTGAAGATTCAGTATTTTGCACTGATCATATCCATAAGCTCAAATATTTTTGACAGATTATTTTCAGCAGCTTTTACTACTGTCCATCTTGCCCTTTCGCAATTTCCCTGAACTGCCTGTTTCGTTAAATCCAGTATTCTTGCAGCTTTTTCATAGGTTCCATGCTCGTCATACATTTGAACAGACTTCCACTTGCTTTCCGACCATTCAATTGTTATTGCATCCATCAAATCAAAAATAGTTTGAATTGCAATAGTCCAATTATTATCTTTCATATGTATACAAGTTCTGCTATGTTCTCTGCCCTGCTTCAAATTGTCTATTGCCCTTCTGGCATAATAAAAAGCATTTCCGTTCATATCCCAGGAGTTCAGTTTTGTATAATTTTTTTCCAAAAGTGGCCGTATTTCATTATAATCATTATATTGAATATGCTTTTCCGGAATATCCCTGGACTTGTCAAATAAATTAATTTTCTCCTTATCATGTGCTTCAGCTTTATTATCCTGCATCAGGCTGACATTACTTGTTATCGCCACTTCAGCTTCCATATCATTCAAGGAATCCAGAGAGAAATAATCTATCTCACCCAACCCTATACCAACTCTTAATTTAAAAGGCAGGCAGTAATACCTCAGATAACGGGTTAAAACCGGAATATTCCCGAGCTTCCCGCAGACACATTGTACTTCATCGCCCCTCGAAGAGTGAAAAGGAGTTATTGTCCTGATTCCAAGCTCCAGTAATCTTTCGTTAACGATACTTATATTCCTATCCAGCAGACTTTTGGAATTATCATCCGGATTGCCCGGAATACCTTTTCTGGATCCAACTATATCCGCTGTTATAACTGCGAATTGCTTTTCCATCAACACAATCAACTCCCCTCTGATAACTTCTTATTTTATATAAAACCCTGCAGATTATTATATCCGAAACACCCTTGCCATTTTTAAACACCTCTACTATTGTATTATGAACACTTATTCACCTATGTAATCAATTAATAACAATCAGCTGTGAATTACAGTGTGAATTATTAAGATAACCTTAAGCTGCATAGAAAGTAATAAATATCTTCAACTTGAGCTGTCACAAAATATCCAATCTTCAAGGATTTATGGGACTGCTCAAAGCGGTTAGATATTTACTTTCTATATAATTATACCAAAATTAAAGAAAAGGTGGCAAACAATAGCTTTTGATTTTGAAGATATATAATTAATGTCATCTAAAAACACTTTTTCAACCATACGTTTTATTCGCATTTTTCCCACTTTTTGTTAATATTATATATTGCAGAGTATGGTTTTATCTTCCATATGAGCAGTGTCAAAAATAAATAAATTGGAGGGGAAAAATGATCAAAAAAAGGTTTACTAAAATTGCTTTTGCATGTGCTTTGGCAGTGAGTATGCTTGTCTCATCCGGGTTTGCTCCGATAAAGGCCAATGCTGCTACAGACTGGAACACTGCAAGATACGGTGACAAGGTAGATATCGGTACAAAGCTTAGAGCACAGGAAGACGATCCGGCAGCCAGGGCTCAAATGGATAAGGCTTTAAAGGCTAAGACCGGGAAAATCAGTTTGGATGATGCCAATTCTTCGGCTGATACCAGTACAAGCGGAGATTTCACCTATGATGGAGGCACAAAATATTTCCTGGGATATGACAACGTCAATGGATATTACGTAAAAAAGTTTACCTTGAGAAGCGTTGGAAATAATGTTGAGGTATGGGTAGCTCAGGATTTAGCCTATGGAAGCGGCGACACCAGGCCCGCACAGGTAGTAACACAGGCACAGGTAGATAAATTAAGGGATGAATTTGATAATAATATTTTAAAGAAGGATACGGATTTCTATGGTACTCCGGTATCCAGAAGTGGAGCAAATGCACAACTTCCCGGAATACTTGGCTTACCACAGGACTACTATACCCCTTCCGATGGGAAGGACAGAGCAATCATGCTGGTAGACAATATAAAGGATGAAAACTACTATGACCCCACATATCCTTTCTATGTTGCGGGCTTCTTCTCACCATCCTATACAAGGTATTTTGACAGAAATATTATAAACATAGACAGTGCAAAATGGGATGTAAGGCTGGACAATAACGATATTTACAGTACTATAGCTCACGAATTTCAGCATCTTATTCACAGGGACAACGACCCTCAGGAAGAGACCTGGATTAATGAAGGAATGTCCGACTTTGCTGAATATGTCTGCGGTTATGGCTTTGATTGGGGACATATAAACTACTTCCTGGATCATCCTGAGAATTCTCTTGTTTCCTGGGATGAATATTATAATGCACCTACAGGGCCTGAAACTCTGGCGGATTATGGACAAGCTCTACTTCTGCAGGTATATTTGTATGATCACTACGGTGCTTCATTTATCCAGTCCCTGGCCAAGGATAAGGATCACGGAATAGTAAGCCTTAACAAGATACTCAGACAATATAGGACCGGAATTGATTTTGGCGAGCTTTTCAGGAGATTTACAATAGCATTGTCCATAGATAACGCCAAGCCAAACAACGGGGCCTTCCTGTTCAAGAGCCTGGATGTAAAAGTAAATTATGATAAGGCCCAGGAATATCAAAAGAACGGTGTACCCGCCTGGGGAGCAGATTATATAAAACTGGAGGATCCGTCTACCATAAAGGATATAGAATTTAATGGTGTGAGCTTCCTGCATAATCCAAATCCCTGGCAGGTTGTGGATGACCCGCTGGGCTCAGGCGACAAGGTATTCTGGGGAAATAAAGTTGATGATAACGACAATAAGCTTGCTTTTGATGTAAACCTTAGATATGCAAAGAAGGCTACATTAAAGTTTAAAACCTATTACGATATTGAGGAGACTTGGGATTTTGGCGCTGTACAGGTTTCAACAGACAAAGGCAGGACATGGAAGAGTCTGTCAAATGCAGATACCCGAAGTGATATAGATGCCGATGGAAGTGACCTTGCTAAAAAGAATCTTCCCGGATTCACAGGCACCAACAAAGGATGGACTCAGGAACAGTTTGACCTTTCAGCCTACGCCGGTAAAGATATACTAGTTTCCTTCAGGTACATGACCGATGAAGCTACTACCGAGGCCGGATGGTATATAAATGATATACAAGTTCCTGAAATAAAATATACAAATGATTGTAGTACCCTCAAAAACGCAGTTGATCTGGAAAAGCTAATGCGTCAATATATTGATTATAATGTCACTTTCGTAAATGAAATACAGACGGGTGGAAAGACTCCAGGTGTTTCATACAATGTATTAACTCTCAGGCC
>JAUZPH010000445.1 GCA_030706065.1 Bacillota bacterium
AGAAAAACTGCTGACATAATCAGCAGTTTAATATAATTGACAATGGACATTTGACAATTGAAAATGAATGAAGGGATTCAGCTATGCCGAATCCCCTATTATTTTATTTTTTAAGCTTTTCCGGAGCTTGCTGAGGAAAAGCATCCTTAATTGTCCATTGTTTACTGTCAATTATCAATTATCTTACCTGGCTTCCTGTAGGCAGATCACCAGGTATTGTTACAGCAAACAATTTGCTGTCATCTTCATTGGAGGCAGCCAGGATCATTCCCTGTGACAGTTCTCCTCTCAGGGTTACAGGCTTAAGGTTGGCAAGAAGCACCACATACTTTCCTACCAGGTCCTCAGGCTTGTAATACTGAGCTATGCCTGATACCACCTGTCTCTCTTCTCCACCGAGATCCACCTTTAATTTAAGCAGCTTCTTTGCTCCCTTTATCGGTTCACAGTGAAGCACCTTGACAATTCTGAGGTCCATCTTCTCAAAGTCTTCAATGGTTATCTCTTCCTTTATGGGCTTCATTTCCGGCTTGGCTTCAGCACCCTGTGCGGCCTTTAATGCTGCTTCCCTTATGGTATCAAGCTCCGCAAGCTTTGCATCCACATCTATTCTCGGGAATATCACTGCACCCTTATTAACCTTAGTGCCGGCTCTTGTACCGTCAAAGGCAGATAAGCTGTCCCAGGTAGTTAACTCTATGTTCAACTGTTCGTTGATCTTTGCACTTGTAGTCGGAAGGAAAGGGGCTATCAATGTTGATGCGAACCTTAACGATTCCACCAGGTTGTATAGCACTGTCCCTAATCTTTCCTTCTTTGCTTCATCCCTGGCCAGTATCCATGGAGTTGTCTCATCTATATACTTGTTGGCCCTTCCTATAAGCTCCCAGATTCTATCCAGCGCCTCCGGCAGCCTCAACTTGTCTATAGCCTTATTCACTTCTTCCGGAGTTCTTACCGCCAGTGAAATCAAGTCGTTGTCTATCTCTTCCTTTGCAGTTGGAGGAGGAATCACTCCGTCAAAGTACTTGTCAACCATTGCCACTGTTCTTGAAACAAGGTTTCCCAGGTCATTGGCAAGATCAGAGTTTATCTTCTTTATGAATATTTCATTGTTGAATAATCCGTCGGAACCGAAGGGAATTTCCCTCAGTAGATAATATCTTACTGCATCTACTCCAAAGTGATTTACCAAAGCTACAGGGTCAACTACATTACCCTTGGACTTTGACATCTTCCCTCCGTCAACCAGCAGCCAGCCGTGTCCAAACACCTGCTTCGGCAGCTCCAGTCCGAGAGCCATCAACATAATCGGCCAGTAAATTGTGTGGAATCTCAATATATCCTTTCCTATCAGGTGTACATCCGCCGGCCAGAATTTATCATAGTCATTATATTCATCATTGCCGTAGCCAAGTGCAGTTATATAATTTGACAGAGCATCTATCCAAACGTATATTACATGTCCCGGATCAAATTCTACCGGAATACCCCAGTTAAAGGAGGTTCTCGATACGCAGAGGTCCTGAAGGCCCGGCTTCAGGAAATTGTTAACCATTTCGTTCTTTCTTGATTCAGGCTGAATGAAGTCCGGATGGGTTTCAATATATTCAAGGAGCCTGTCGGCATATTTGCTCATCTTGAAGAAATAAGCCTCTTCCTTTGCCTTTTCTACCGGCCTTCCACAGTCCGGACATTTCCCGTCTACAAGCTGGGTTTCTGTCCAGAAGGCTTCATCCGGTGTACAATACCAGCCTTCATAGGAACTCTTATAAATATCCCCCTGCTCGTAAAGCTTCGTAAATATGTCTCTTACTGCCTTTTCATGATATGGATCCGTTGTTCTGATGAATCTGTCATAGCTTATATCCATGAGCTTCCACAGCTCTTTAATCCCGGCAACAATATTGTCAACATATGCCTTCGGAGTAACTCCCTTCTCCTCGGCTATTCTCTGGATTTTCTGTCCATGTTCATCTGTTCCCGTGAGGAACATTACATCGTAGCCCCTCAATCTCTTGAATCTTGCCAGAGCATCTGCTGCTACAGTAGTATAGGTATTTCCTATATGCAGGCTTGCAGACGGATAATAAATCGGTGTTGTGATGTAATAGGTCTTCTTACACATGTTTATTCCTCCTATTCCTTTTCTTAACTTATCCTTTTTAATAATACTTATACATTAGTACTCTAACCAAAAGAGCAAATAAAAAAGCCTCTATATGGAAAACAAACCACATAGAGGCGCATAAGCACGGTACCACTCTAATTCATACCTGTCTCACGGCAGGTATCTCATCAAGTGACTCCACTCTGCCGGTAAGGCTCGGCTTTTATCACCATGCATTTTAACGGTTGCTCTCCGTATCGCCCTTAATATCCTTGATAATTCGAGCAATCAACTCCGGGGCCATGTTCATAAATCTTCCTGCCGCAGGCTCTCACCTACTCCTGCTCTCTTTGGGCATTTCAATTTACTACTCTTCCCATCACAGTCTTGTATTTAATTAATATGATATTATATTATTTACCATATGTCAATATTATATTACACCCTGCTTCACATACAGCTTTCCTGTTCATGTTTATCCAACCCTGTTCACAAACTCTTTTAGCTCTATCTTTTTTTCAGAAGACAGATTGTGCCACCTTATACCTTGAATTGCACCTTCAAGAGCGCAGAGCATATTATAGCAGGCACTGTCATCTATATTCCTTATTCTCAGGAATGCCTCCCTGCTTCCGGCCTGTATCAATTGTTCAGGAGTAGTGATCCCGACTTCGATGAGCTTATTCTCCAATACCTTACCCAAATTTGGCATCTCAGATAATTTATCCACTATAATCATCTTCCTTTATTCTGCTGTTTTACATTAATTGTATTTTACATCACTCTTTATCCTTTGTCTATTACTCTACGATTGATTTTATTCATTATGGTTTCTAAATTCTTTATGAATTGAGAATTCAATCATAATCTTTGAAGGTAAAAACAATGTAATCAGGTTTAAATTTATATATTTTTAGTGTAATATATAGATGTTCGGAAAACTGGAACAACTATTTGGAATGGAGTGGTATAATGCAATATACTATTGATGTTCATACCCACACTATTGTAAGCGGCCATGCTTATTCTACTCTGATGGAAAATGCAAGGTATGCAGGTGAAAAAGGGATGAAAATTCTTGGAACCACAGAACACGGGCCAGCCATGCCCAATGCACCCCATGTATGGTACTTTGGCAATTACAGAGTACTTCCGAGAAAGCTTTACGGGGTAACTATGCTATATGGATGTGAAGCCAATATAATAGATTACGAAGGAAATTTAGACTTGCCTGTAGAACTGCAGGATAAGATGGATATACTGATAGCAAGCCTTCACGACCCTGTGATGAAGGTGGATCAAAGCCGTGAACTAAATACCTCTGCCTTTCTGAAAGTAATGGATAATCCAAATGTCCATATCCTTGGCCATTCCGGGAATCCACGATTTCCTATTTATGAAGAAGAATTGGTGAAAAAGGCCAAAGAGAAGAATATACTCATTGAGATTAACAACAGTTCTTTTGTCAGTTCTAGAGTAGGAAGCAAGGAAACCTGCAGAACGATAGCAGAGCTGTGCCGGGACTATGGAGCTAAAGTAGTGCTGAACAGTGACGCTCATTTTGCCTATAATATCGGTTGCTTCGCCGAAGCTATAAACCTTCTTAAGGAGATAAACATGCCGGAAGAGCTTATTATCAACAGAGATGAAGA
>JAUZPH010000446.1 GCA_030706065.1 Bacillota bacterium
CAGACAATGACTTCAATGCTGGCAGGAATAGCAGCTATATCCCTTCTTGTTGGAGGTATAGGCATAATGAATATCATGCTTGTATCTGTAATAGAAAGGACAAGAGAGATTGGTACAAGAAAGGCTATTGGGGCTAAGAGGCGGACCATACTTACACAGTTCCTTATTGAAGCAGCCTTTGTTAGCGGACTTGGAGGTATAATCGGAGTTCTCATCGGATATTTAGGTTCCTATTTTGGGAAGTCTATTTTCGGAACAACAATACTGATATCCAATAGTACAGTAATAGAAGCCTTTGTATTCTCGGTATTGGTTGGAGTAATCTTCGGTATGTACCCTGCCAACAAGGCTTCAAAGTTGAATCCGATAGATGCATTAAGATTTGAATAGACATAAGCATTAAGGTAAAATCTTATTTCGTATCATATAGGCAGGCTGAGGAATAATGACTCAGCCTGCCAATTATTTTTGTAACCCGCATAAGTCCCTTAATATCACATGAAATTCACATATTCCCTTGATATTGTTTCTATAGTTCATTTTTATAATATGTATATGTGGTAAAAGGTAATAAAAACATAAGAAGGATGTGTGTATAGTATGAATTTCTTTAGGAATATGAAGCTGGCTCAAAAAATAAGTATTCTGTCCATCTTCTTTCTGATCTTTCTCAATATTATAGGCTTTACTTCCATAGCGCAAATTTCTGATGTAAACTCAAAAATCAAGGAGCTTAATGATTTAAGAATGGGTCCGATAATTGAACTGGGAAACATAAAGTCTGATATACAATACATAAGAGGCGAGGCTAATTCGCTGATGGATGCAAGTGATGACAGTTCAAGAAAGACCATACTTGATAATATTGATGCCAAAGTCAGCAGCGCAGATAAGGCACTTGCAAAGTACAAGGATAAAAACGAGTTTAAAGCTCTTTTCCAGGATTATAATTCTTTTATAACGGCAAAGGATACTTTTACTGAATTCTCAAGTGAACGTGCTTTGCAGCAGCAGGGGAATTCGACTGCACAAGGGGAGCCTGACGCACAGCGTGTCAAAGGGGCACCTACAGCTATATCTGATTTTGATAATGCTACGAATACCGTCAGTACGGATTTTGACAAGGTTATTAAAACCTATGAGGATGAAGCAACCCAAAGTTACAATGAAAGTAAAAGTACCTATAATAATACACTGGCTCTCTTAATTGGTTTGTTGTCGGCTTGTATTCTCATGTCACTGGCATTGTCCATAGTAATAATCAGATCTATAGCCGTACCGGTTAAGAAAGTGACAACAAAGCTTCAAGAAATTTCACAGAGCAATGGTGATTTAACTCAGAGAATCGGTTATGAAAGCAGGGATGAGATAGGACTTCTCAGCAGCAGCTTTGATACATTTATGGGAAAACTACAGGGTATAATCAGTGAGGCAGCTGCTTCTGCAGAAGCTATTTCCTCATCCAGTGAACAGCTGAACAGGGCTGCTGCAGCTACTACACAGTCCCTGGAAGAAATTTCGGATGCCATAATAGGCATTGCATCAGGAACAGCAGACGGAGCAGCAACGGTTGAAGAAACAACTGCAAGCCTTGTGGAAGCAGCCAAGTTCTCAGCGGCAACAGCCCAGGGGAGCAAAAATACCGCAAAGAATAGTAAAAGGGCCAAGGAATCCGCAGAGGAGGGCGCACTTAAGATTTCTGAAGTGGTTTCATCCATTACAGATATTGCTGCTTCTTCTCAGGAGGTATCAGTAATAATCAATGATCTTGACAACTCCTCTAAAAAAATCGGGGACATTATAAAAATAATTACCTCCATTTCCGAGCAAACAAATCTCCTGGCTCTCAATGCTGCTATTGAAGCCGCACGTGCGGGTGAGGCGGGAAGGGGCTTTAATGTAGTAGCAGAAGAGATAAGGAAACTGGCGGATGAAAGCAACCATGCTGCCAGAGAAATTTCTGAGCTGGTCAAGGAAAATCAGTTAAAATCAGCTTCAGCAGTAAATTCAGTGGACGAGGTAGAAGAAAAGGTATCTCTTGGAGTTGGAAAAGCATCAGAGGTTGGAGAGAGTATAAAGAGCATTATTGAAAATATACAGGGAATCGTTAATGAAATACTACTTATAGAAGATGCCAATGAACAGCAGGCCGAGGGAACGAAGGAAATTGAAAGGGCTATAGGAAATATCGCTGGGACCTCCAATGAAATTGCCGGCGCCACCGAAAATATGAGTGCGAGTATAGAGGAACAATTAAGCACTATGACAGAGATAGAAAAGACAACGGAACATGTGTCGGGAATGGCAAGAAGACTTCGGGAACTTACTTCTGGGTTCAAGGTATAGAGTTAAATTATACAGTATACACAATGAAAGGCAGTCGGAAATCATATGATTTCCTGCTGCTTTAACTTTTTTATAAAGGTTGGCAACAGTGTATAAGATTACAACGGGTAATACATATAATAGCTTACTATAAGTTATTTGGGAAAAGTGGTAATATCTAAGTAAGCCATATTAATTACATGAGGTGAATTGGAATGAAGAAACAACAGAACGTTTTACAGAACAGACTAACCGGCGCTGATGGTGTACGTGCTCTTGCATGCCTGTTGGTCATAGCTCACCACATAAGTCAGAGACTAAATATGATGACACAAACAAAGGGAGTACAGGAAGCACAAGCTTTCTTCCTGATGGGAAATGCAGGGGTAAGCATATTTTTTGTATTAAGCGGTTTTCTACTATCCTATCCATTTTGGAAGAGATATGTAGAAAATGATGATTTTCCCAGTATGAAACAATATACTGTCCGCCGTGCCGCACGAATAATTCCAGGTTACTACATAGCTATCCTAGTATCCATATTGGTAATCTGGTTGGGGCATATTCCGGTAGAACGCCTCGGAACACGTCTTTTAGCGGGCTTTACTTTTACTGCTGGCTTCAGCTACGTGACTTTTTTTCCTGTAGATACGAACGCTGCTCTCTGGTCCATAAGTTTTGAGGTTTTTTCATATCTTCTTATGCCGTTGTTTATGTTTGGGCTGTATAAGCTGCCAGGAAGAAGCAGAAGCTTTTGGAGAGCTATGGCCTACTGGGCAGGAGCATTAATACTTGTCTACTACGCAAATCAGCTGGTTCATCAGTTATTCACTCCGGATAATATTCGAAGGGGATGGCAGTATGGAAATATCGGAGGAGCAAAGTATTGGATGCCTAATTACAATCCCCTGGGTTTCTTCGGGCATTTTTCCATGGGAATACTGGCTGCAGGGATTACAGCAGGACTCTTTAAAATACAAGAGAAGCTGAAAGCTCTTAAAAAGTTTGGCGTTTTTGACCTGATAGCATCGATGTCTCTTGCAGGAGCCTTTTATATTCTGTGGGAATTCCGTCGTGCGCTGGAATTTAGCCACAGCCTTCAAAATCAACCATACTTTTTCCCGTCTTTTGCAGCGCTGGTTGCAGTAGCCTTAGCCGCGGCACCGCATTCTGTACTGGTTGGCAGAATTTTAGACAACCCTTTTTTCAGATTCACCTCAAGGGTATCCTTTGGGCTGTACGTATGGCACTATTTCATAATTTTCCTCGTCAGCGACCTCTGGGCTAAAGACTATGTGTATATGGGCACTTCAAGCCTAGGACGTTGGGGGTGGATTTCTCTTGCTATCGTAGCAGTGTCCTATATAATTGCGACTTTGTCCTATTATCTTGTTGAGAAGCCAATATTAGACAAGGCTCATAAAATATCCGG
>JAUZPH010000447.1 GCA_030706065.1 Bacillota bacterium
AAGGTGATGTCCTCGAATTATATTTTCTGCGAATGGAGCCGCTTTATGTGTCATGGGACTTAATAAGGACAGAAAGGCCCTGTCTCTAAATGTAAAATTCAAAAAAGCAGTCTGATTATAAATAGCAAAGGATAAAAAATTTACAGGGTCTAATAAGAATGGAGGAAATTCAGTTGTCTTATAGAATTATTAGGGTAATAGACTGATTGTTAGAGATATAATTTGTACATGCAAATAATTCGAGATAGAATGATAATATGGGGGTGAGCCACCAATGCAAATTCAAAAAATAAAAAATAGGAATATATTATTTACCTATGATGAAATTCCTGAATGGGATTTAAATCTCCACTTGATTCTTGGAAGAAAATACAACTATATCATTGATACGGGACTAGGAGCGATGAGCGTTGAGCCTATAAAGGAATACATAAAGAATGACACAAAGCCGTTAATAGTAATAAATACACACCATGATTGGGATCATATATGGGGTAACGGTGAGTTCAAGGATTCAATTATAATATCCCACAGGCTGTGCAGAGAGCTTATGGAAGCAAAGTGGGATAAAATGCTTAGCAGGAACGGACGTTACATCTATGGGAAAGTAGAAAAGCAACTTCCAAGCCTCACCTTTGAAAACGAACTGTATTTTCCGGAGGATAGGATAAGGATAATTTATACTCCTGGTCATACGGTAGATTCGATAAGTGTGCTGGATGAGGAAGATAAAGTATTGAATGCCGGAGACAACATCGGTGATACCGTTGATGAGATAGTCCCCGAGATAAGTGCCGACAAGGTCCTGTATATCGATACCCTTCTAAGCTACAGGGAGCTGGATTTTGATACCTGCGTATCCGGCCATAACGTGGTTCTTGGCAAAGAAGTAATTGAGGAAATACTGGGTAAGATATAGCAATGAGAAAATAACATCCATGAGGGAGTAAAAGATATGATTTCAAAGGAAGAAAGCAGGGTGTACGAGGCGTTGGAAGGCCTTGGGATACCCTATAAAAAATATGAACATAAAGCGGTTTTCACCGTAGAGGAGGCCAATAACCTGGATATAAGAATACCCGGGGGCCACTGCAAGAATATCTTTGTTTGTGATAAAAAGAAAGAAACCTACATCCTTGTTGTTCTGCCGGATGAAAAGTCCGTGAACTTCAAGGAATTGTCTAATAAAACAGGCTACAAGGGCCTGAAGTTTGCTTCCGAGGAGATGCTGGAGAAGTACCTGGGGCTCAAGGCCGGCTCCGTAAGCCCCTTTGGCCTAGTAAACGATGATAAGAAGAAGGTTGAAGTCATAATAGATAAGGATATATTCCGTACGGGCCTTGTGGGATTTCACCCGAATGTGAATACCTCCACACTGACAGTAACCAGTGAGGATTTTAGAAAATTTCTTGAAGGGAGTGGTAATAAGGTCCGCTATATGGAGTTGTGAGAATGATATCGTTTCGGGATCTTTTCCATACTAATAATTAAAACAGCTATAAATAAAAGTTAAAATATAAAAAACGTCACACTGTGATTTTGTAAAGTGTGGCGTTTTTGTTTTATTGAGCAAAGTATAGGAGGCTGTGAAAAATATAGCCATTCTTTTTCGCGGGCCGCTTGTGGCTTGCCACACGCGGTGTAGCGAAACCTATAGAATGGCTTTTTTCACAGCCTCCTATAGAAGTTAAATCCACGCTACATGCTGACCTTGATATAATGATATTTTACAGCCGGCCAGGAGCTGCGGTAGGGAATGTTCAGAGCCTCAAAGGAGTGGTGGGAGACCAGAGGCTCTCCTCCGGAAAAGGCAGTCACTATGGTAGAGTGAAAGATCAGGCCGGTATTGTCTTCATAAAAAATTAAATCTCCAAGTTCCAATCCACGTGCAGATTGAATTTCGAGCCCCTGTGTATATGGCCTGTTTTCCTCCTGGTTTACCCTTAGGTAATAATAAAGAGAGTGGGCAACAGTCCAGGGGATGGACCAGGTATCATCAGATGTACTGGCAGTGCCGTTTTTATTATACCACCATGGGCGGGAAGGGTTAAAATCCATCTTTCCTCCTCCGGCTAACAGACATTGGGACAGGAAATTTGCACAGTCGCCGCTGCTGTCATTGACCAGGGGAAAATACCTGAAGGCAGGATTTGGATGTAGGGCATAGGTAACAGCATATTTTACCGCATTACTCCTCAAATAGCGGTTTTGTCTGAAAGAGTCGGTGATAACAGGCATTTAGAGCTCCTTAGTATTGCTTCAATAAATATCATATGAATTAAGTCATGAAAATGTCATTTGTCTATTGACGGATATTTCAATTTTTTGAGCAGCCTATCAGTCTTACCTTTAAAATTATAACAAATCAAATTTTCGTTACCTTCAAAAACCATCAGGAAGGGAGCATCTTTCTCAGGAAACATGACAATAACTTCCTCTACTGTTGAGTACGATAATTTGCTTTTTACTGTTACCGGAGGCTCAAGAAAGACCTTTATTGCAAAGCCCCTGTCGGGTATGGGATTGAACTTGGCATAGATACCGGTTATGTTGTAAAGGTAACCTTTAACTTCCTTTTGTATCTTTTTACTTGATGGTATGGTCCTTACCACTTCCTCTTTAGTAATATCAAAGATTTCAATATTTTCACATCCGTAGGCCGACGTATTTAACAAGGGGGAAAAAAATAGAAATATGAAAAATATAATAACTTTTTTATACATTTGATACCACCTCATAATTAGCATACCCGAATATAATACAAACTATTTTCAAATAATTAACATATATGCATATGTCATATGATGGAAGTAGTACAATAATATTGTATAATAAATATATGGGAAAAGGGTTACACGAGCTGGAGTTAGAGTATCTAAATGTATATCGGATATTAAGGGAGTGATTTCATGAAAAAGGTTCTAGCTGCTGCAGCCATGACCGTTGTCTTTGTGGCGGCAATTGCAGCTCTTCAATTGTACACGGAGAAGAGCCGTGCCGGTGAGATGCTGGATAATCCTCTTTACATCGGAGTAAGAAATGGCTATACGGGAGAATATCTGTATATATCCGACAAAGAAGATATGCACAGAATTATTCAGGGCATAAAGCAGTCAAGTACAGGGGCCTCAGGATCGAGTGAAGGGAACATGTACTACATTGATATTTTTTCAGAAGATACCCTGGGCGCTTCCACGCGATACACGGTAGATGAAAGGGACAGCAGTTTGACAAGTCTTTTGCAAAGCTTTTATATCAGCAGCGCAAATTACAGAAAAGACAGGATATACCTTGTTCAAAATATGTCTGCCGGCCACAATTGTGAGATAAAAATAAGATATACAAGCACTGACGGTTATGACAGTGACAATGCCGTTATCGCTGTGAGCAGCACTCAAGATGTGGAAGAGATATTAGGGAACTTGAAAGATATAAGGTTCAAATACGACACCATCAGATTAACGGAAGGTTCAAATAAATGTTGGATACAGGTATATTACAACAATAAACAAATACTCAACGAGGAATTTTCCGGGAACAAGGTCATCAGAAGTGATGAGGAATACATTGTATCCAATCCGGAAGTAGTAAATAATCTGTATTCTTATATTAGAAAGTTGGAGGACAAGAGGAACTAAAGAAAGATGCAGGTTAAAGGCTTGAAGATATATCAAGCCGCGGGAGTATGGTGTATAATTGATATAGATAAAAAACAAACACTTGGGAGGAATACTATGAGCATTGTTGTAAGCACTTC
>JAUZPH010000448.1 GCA_030706065.1 Bacillota bacterium
AGAACTCATAATTAACATCTATGATTTTTCTGCTTAATTCTTTTGCCTGTCTGATACCAGTATTATTAAGTTCAATATCATAACTTCCTTGTATTTTCCATTCTATATTCCAATCTGTTTGTCCATGTCTTATTAAGATAAGTTTCATAATGAAACCTCCCCGTTATATTACTATTTCTTCAATCATTATTTACGATTACCAAAAACCAAATGCCAATGCAGATGTTTTGAGTCCTGATACTGCCCTAGGTTTGTTATTACTCTACAAGCGCCACACTCAGATACAATGTCTGCTGCAACTTTCTTTACAACACTAAGCAATTCCAGTAATAAAGCATTTTCTTCTTCAGTTATTGTAATTAGAGAAGGTATGTGTTTCTTTGGAATAACTACTATATGCTTCTCATAGGCTGGTTTTGTATGATAATAGGCAAGTACATTTTCTGTTTCAAATACTTTTCTTACTTCTATTTTTTCACTTAATACTTGTTCACAATAAAAATCACTGATCATTTTCTTATCTCCTTCAATAGAGTTTATCTATACTATTACTTAACCATTTATTAAATTATACACCAGCAGATACATATTATGGCTAGATATATGTAAAAAAATGACTACAATTGCGTAGTTGTATATCAATTCTCTTCATCAATGAGGATATCAAGCATCCCAATTCCTATCTACATATTGAAACACTTTATTTCCTACAAAATAAACAAGCCATGCTATTAATGAAGGTAGTGACCGGCATTAACTTTATGGCTTGCTGAAAGACCTTATTCGCTTTTGAAACACTTTATTTGCAGATGAAATGGATTATTTTACCAAAGACTGGCATTATAGATGTGTGAGCATATTAAGAACCTTCTCAGACCACATTTCATTTTTCCATAGTTTTTGCCAATACAGAAAGTTTGCTTAATGTTTTCCAATTACGCACAGTTGCTGGTACATTCAATCTATAAAGATTATTAGCAAGTTTTGAATTCCGAATACTATGATGGAATAAAAGATAAACCTCTCTCCCAACAATTTGATATTTATCACTTTCACTTTTATAAACATCTATGCACTCAATATTTTCTTTTAAAGGATTATGTGTCAATAACGCAACATATAGACTCTCTACTTCGGATAATGTTTCTGCTTCAGTTACTTCATCCTCCGAGAATGGGCAATTCAAAATAATCTGTTCTAACTCTGTTGAAGTCCTCATGACAACTTTCACAGGAATCCCAAAAAACGCCTCTATCTCATGTTCAATTTTATTGCACAGTGATTCCTCTGCTTCATTTGATTTAAATAGAACATTTCCACTTTGAATATATGTTTTTACTTCATAAAGACCAATTGATTCAAATACTCTTTTCAAATCTGCCATCTTTACGATATTTTTTCCACCTACGTTAATACCTCTTAACAATGCTATATAAACAGTCATCTTATAAATACTCCTTAATAAGAAAATAAGTCTTAGTAAAATAACTCACTAAAAAAATCTTCGGTAAATAATTATTCCGATTATTATCAGAACAAAGGCCCATGAAATTGGATTTGCCCAGTTAATTGTCAAACCAAATCCATATGCTTTTGGCACAAGAAAATTGGAATCTTCCTTATTGTAATAGAAAAAAGCACCCTTAACTTTTCTATACTCTTCAATTTCCTCTCTTGTCCATTTTCTTTTTTCCACACTTAAACACTCCCTTCTTTTACTATAGGGTTTTCAACTTGGATATTAACAAGGCTGTGGAAATTTATCCCATAACTAATCGCATTAGAAAAATCGTTAAAGATTCGATATTTTCTAATGCGAACAAAAATGTAAAAATTTTCATAGCTAATACATGCCCAAAAACTGTCCTCTTCAGTATTTTGAAGCATGTATAAGTTAAGCTTCGTTTGTAAAACCCTATACTTCATTTCAGCCTGCAATTGAGATATAACAATATTATATATTCAAAGCTCAATTCCAAAGTTTATCAAAAGCTACTAAAAAACCGCGGGCTGCCGGGGTAAAGTTACCATACAACCTACGGTTTTTGAAAGACTTTATCTTGAATTGGCTGAGATAATTTTACTTGGACACCGGAATGAAGCCTATCTTCTTCTGCATTTTTCTCAGAATCTTCATAGATAAATAATTGGCCTTCTCCGCACCGGCCTTGTATATCTGTTCCAAATAAGTTTTATCTTCAAGTAATTCCTTAACTCTTTTCTGTACAGGTTCCAGTTCCGCAATTATAGTTTCGGCAGTATCTTTCTTAAAGTCAGCATACCCTCTGCCCTCGTACTTTTTCTCTATCTCCTCCGGCGTCGTACCGGTAAGAGATATTATGATGTTCATCAGATTTTTTACTCCGGGCTGCTCATCGCTGTATTTTACAACTCCAAGGCTGTCGGTTACGGCTCTGCTTATCTTCTTTCGTATAACCTCCGGAGGATCCATTATCAGTATATAACTGTTGGCATTTTCCTCAGACTTTGACATTTTTTTCGTTGGCTCCTGAAGATCCATAATCTTCGCCCCGGTGGGCGCTATATACGGCTCAGGCAAAGTAAAGGTAGGGCTGTATAAGTTATTGAATCTTGCTGCAATATCTCTTGCCAGCTCAACGTGCTGTTTCTGATCTTTTCCAACTGGCACCAAATCGGCATTATACATAAGGATGTCTGCAGCCATAAGTACAGGATAGGTAAACAATCCGGCACTTATGCTCTCACCGTATTTCTGCGACTTATCCTTAAACTGAGTCATTCTTCCCAGTTCTCCCATGTAGGTAAAGCAGTTTAGAAGCCATGCTCCCTCACTGTGAGCAGGAACATGTGATTGAATGAACAAGGTATTTTTCTCAGGTTCAAGGCCCGAAGCAATGTATATTGCCAGTACCTCAAGGGTTCTCTGCCTCAAATCCTTGGGTTCCTGCTTCACGGTTATAGCGTGCAGGTCCACTACACAAAACAGGCAATCATATTCATCCTGAAGCTTTACCCAATTTTTAATTGCCCCTATATAATTTCCCAATGTAAGATTGCCGGAAGGCTGTATTCCACTGAATATTACCTTTTTTCTTTCGTCCATACCCATTACCTCCAAATACAAATTTATAATAGTGAAGCCCTATGGAAATCCATAGGGCGATTTAACTCGGTAGTGCCTATTTTTAACCTGCTTACAGACCTACTTGCTTCTCTTCAACAATTTTCAAATATTCTACTCATTAAATATTATTACTATAATGCCCTTATGTCAATATCTTTTATACCACCTTGTTATTGACTACGGAATAGGCGAAAAAAAGCCGTAAGCATATTGAAGAGTAGCTTCAAACTGACTCTCACCTGCTTACGGCTTCACAAATCTAAATAATCACTTCCACATTGTATTCTCCTGAGTCCCTCCAGGGGATTATTCCATCCTCCAGTATCTCACCATTCATTCTCACAGCCTTTTCTGTTCCCTTTTTCACCAGGATATTGTATATACATCCGTGATATTTGAATTCCATGCTGTATTCCTCCCAGTCATAGGGAACAGACGGTTCTACGGTGAAGCCCTTGTCACCATTAAGCTTCAGCCCCAGGATTGCCTCAATTCCAACCCTGTACATCCACCCTGCAGCTCCTGTATACCAGCTCCAACCTCCTCTTCCTATATTTGGCTCCCTGAAGTATACATCTGCAGTCATAACATAAGGCTCTACCTTGTATCTTTCGCATTCAAGGGGAGTTTCTGAATGGTTTATCGG
>JAUZPH010000449.1 GCA_030706065.1 Bacillota bacterium
CCTTCTACAGGCTTTGCGTCGTCACCATAATGACCAAGCTCACCTATCAAAATCGGATATTTATCTGCTATAACCGTAACAGCCTCATCCCAGTCCACAGTTTTCCAGGGATAAACATGGGAATCGTATATTATACCGTTAACGCCTTTATCTTCAATAGCATATCCCTTTGCTATTCCATCCAGAATAAAGGCCCAGTCAAGGCCGCCGATAACCATGATATTCTTTGCGCCGGTGCTTCTGATAACATCTGCAAGGGCTTGTATGCCGGGTGTTTCATAGTCTTCCGTATACTTTCCCTTCTTATAATCAAAGGTTTCAGTTACACTACCACCGTTTCTCCAGATGTCCCAGCTCACACTGTGAGGTTCATTGTATACACCGAAAAGTACAGCAGAATGACTTTTATATCTTTCAGCAGCATCTTTCCAAAATTCCACTGAATTCATATCCGGCATATAGTGCTGTCCTATGTACTTCCCCCACTGACCGCAGTTGCTCCAGTGCAGTTCAAGTAAAACATATTTACCTCTGCTGAATATTTCCTCAACAACTTTATCTACCAATTGGCGGTATTCCATGCCCTGGTCATCCCTGCCCTTCTGTTCTGGCCCATGACCAAACCATCTGTCCTGTGACAATGGCACACGGATAATATTTGCATGCCACTCATCACAGGCAGCAGCCACTGAAGAAATTATTCTGCTGTCTTCCGATTCCCATTCCAATCCGGCACGGTTTAGACCAAGTAGACGGACGGATTCGCCCTTTTCATTTTTAATCTGGTTTCCTTCTACATGAAGTGCCATATAGTCCTTTTCCATAGTTATTCCCATTCCTTTCACTGCACAATACTTAAAGCAAGACTTTTGAATATACTTTCTCTGTAAAAATGAAGAAATCGTCTTCATTCATCAAAGCAGTTTTATCTTTTCTATTATAGTCTTATCTCTTTTTGCAATACTATAATATTTTATTCTATACGTAATTACTTGTCCATGTAAAATACCAATAAGTATATTACTTGTAAAAGCGATTCCTGTTTAAAAAATACATGTTACGGATACATAATTCAATGCGGCAATTAAAAAGGCCTGCAGAACAACGGATTCTACAGGTCCAGATAATACTATGCAATTAGTTGTATACTTAAAAATCAATAGTTTTTATCGGCATAACCTACCCATCCGCCTTCCTTAACTAGGGTCTTGTCAAACTCACCGACCTTGAAAGCAATGACTTCAGATTTTTCCGGTGAAGTTATAATAATCTGTTCTTTATCAGCATCAATTTCTATTGAAGTATCCTTACCATAGTAATTTTCAAAGAGATAATCAATTTTATCCTTTGATAATTCTATAGCGAACATACCGCAGTTGTACATATTCTGCCTGAAGATTCTTGCAAAGTTTTCTGCTATGACAGCATTTATTCCGTTTACCTCCAAAGCCCATGGAGCATGCTCTCTGGAAGAACCGCAGCCAAAATTTGCTCTTGTTACTATTACAGCCTTGTCTTGAATATCTTCCTTGTTGTTGAAACCGGGAAGAGGTAAGTCTTCCAGCAAATAAGGCTTTAACGCCTCTTTAGTAATTTCAGTTAGATACTTTGCAGGTATGATTTCATCGGTATTGATATCACTTCTATCCAGGAATAAAACATTTCCGCTAAATTTCTTCATTTTTTCCTCCACTAACTAAGCTTTATAAATTTCAGAATTGATTATTTTACCTTCAATGGCTGAAGCTGCAGCAGTTGCCGGACTCATCAAGTGAACCGTGCCGCCTTTTCCCATTCTGCCGTTAAAGTTACGGTTTGTTGTAGAAGCACAGGATTCACCGCTGGCAAGAACACCATTGCTCATGCCAAGACAAGCTCCGCAGGTGGGGTTTGTAACACAAAAACCTGCATCCTGAAAAATTTCAATTAATCCTTCTTTCAGGGCCTTGGAATAGACAACCGGAGTTGCCGGGCTTACAATTGCGCGGACATTATCACTTATTTTCTTTCCCTTAAGGATGCCTGCAGCAATTCTCAAATCCTCTATGCGGCCATTAGTACAGCTTCCTATATAAATCTGGTCAATTTTTGTACCGGACATCTCGTTTACAGTCTTTACCTGGTCTGGCTTGTACCCAAAAGTAACCATCGGTTCCAGGTTCGTAACATCATACTCATATACCTTTTCATAGGAAGCATCTGCATCGGAAACCCATTTTGAGTATTCCTTCAAGGCATCTTCCTTTGTAGCAAATTCGTCTTTTATATAATCCCACAAGTATTCCACCGTTGTCATATCCGGGTAGCAGACTCCGCTGGTACCGCCTGCTTCTATTGCCATATTGCAGAGGGTCATACGTGCTTCCATTGACATTGAATCGATTACCGGCCCGGTAAACTCAATGACCATATTTGTAGCACCGTTTACCGTAAGCTCTTTTATGATGAAAAGAATAAGGTCTTTTGCATAAACTCCCAGTCTCAAGGTACCGTTAAGAACAAACTTTATTGTCTTCGGAAAGTGGAAGGCACAAACTCCCTTCAATATGCCTACTTCAAGGTCCGTTGTTCCGACACCTGCTGCAAAGGCTCCGAAGGCTCCATGGGTACAGGTGTGGGAATCGCCCATAATTACTGTATAACCTGGCCTTACGTATCCCTTTTCCGGAAATATGGCGTGACATACTCCGTTTCTTCCTACATCAAAAAAATCCTTTATGCCTTGCCTTTTTGCCCAATCCCGCATTATTTTTCCCTGTTCTGCTGTCTTTGAATCTTTTGCAGGGGTCACATGATCTATAACTGCCTTAATTTTCGTTGGATCAAAGACTCTGTCCATCCCCCTTGCCATAAGATCCGTGATTGCAATCGGAGTGGTGATTTCATGACAGAATACCCTATCCAATTTTAAAACATGCGTATCCGGAAACGGCATGTCCACTCTGTGCGCGTCAAATATTTTCTCAGCTAAAGTTTTACCCATTTGCTCTCCTCTTTTCTTTCAATATTAATTGCTTTCCCAGTATCAACAATTCTCCTTTTCACAGCCTTTAATATACCTGCTTCATTGATTATAATATCAATATTATAATCCATTTCATTATATAACTGAAATACATATTAATTATGATAATTATAACTATCGGTTATATTTTGTCCATTCTCCACTATCCTAATCCCTATTGATCCTGTGCACTCTTTTTTATTTCTTCTTCCATATTAACCAGATTCGCATCCAGCATAACAGACCGTTCTTTCCTTTAATCTACTTTCCATAGTTCTTTCTAATATCCTCAACTTTGTTTCTTACAATTATTTTTTGACTTTCTTTTTTGATTTTATCTCCGGTTAATGCAAAAACTGAGTATTCACTTTCGGCAGGTTTTGATATTTTTTCAATGGTCAGTATTTCTATTACAGGTATATCTATATCAGGATTTTCCTCTACTACAACTTCGTTCTTTTTATAACTTTTAAAGTAGGCTTCATTCGGCAGTTTAACGATATATTCCTCCCTGGTTTCAGATACAAAATACTTGTCATTATATGTGTTATATTCAACCAAGTTGAACCTGCCCTCTCTTCTATCTGCTTCCACATATACAGTGCCCTGTTCCCTGCACCGCATTAATTTCAATTCCAAAAAAACTCCAACCAGTCCCCAGGCTAAATCAAGGAATACGGCTGTAAAGATGCCTGTGCCTTTTGAAACGAGCTGAATTATGGTTAAAATGAAGACAAGGATAAACAA
>JAUZPH010000045.1 GCA_030706065.1 Bacillota bacterium
AGCTTCTTACGAAAATCTTCAGCTATCTGAATTTCCTTATTTTCATCATTAACACCGAATTTATTGCTTATCTTTTCAAGATTAGCAAGAGTAATATTTCTCTTTATATTATCTATAAGATTAAGTCCTGCCTGCTTACGGTCTTCTGTAACATATGCGAGGCCGTTATCTATAGCCTGTTTTACATTCTTAAGCACAATTTCCCTGCCGTCTTTTACTACGGTTCCTGTTATGTTTTTACCATAGGATCTGCCGAATATACTCATGGCAAGTTCAGTTCTTCCTGCTCCCATAAGTCCGGAGAAGCCTACGATTTCTCCTCTTCTAACATTAAAGTTCACATCTTTTACAACCTTTTGACCCTCATTGACTGGGTGGAAAACATTCCAGTTCCTAACCTCGAAGGCGATTTCTCCTATCTTTGGCTCTCGCTTCGGATAACGGTTTGTAAGGTCACGTCCTACCATTCCCTTGATAATCCTGTCCTCAGACACATCATCCCTGCCTTTGACAAGAGTTTCAATGGTTGAACCGTCACGGACTACAGTTATCTGATCCGAAACCTTTTCTACCTCATTCAGCTTGTGAGTTATAAGAATTGATGTTATTCCGTCTTTCTTAAGCTGCAGCATAAGCTCCAGTAGGTTGTCCGAATCTTCTTCATTAAGTGCAGCGGTAGGCTCATCCAGTATGAGCAGCTTAACATCCTTTGCAAGAGCCTTGGCTATTTCAACAAGCTGCTGCTTGCCCACACCAATATCCTTAATCAAGGTATTTGGGTCATCACTCAAGCCAACCTGCTTCAGATACTGCTTTGCCTTCATATAGGTTTCATTCCAGTCGATGAAGGAACCCTTCATCCTCTCGTTTCCGAGGAACATGTTTTCTGCTATTGAAAGATAGGGCACCAAAGCCAATTCCTGATGGATGATAACTATGCCCTCCTCTTCACTATCTTTAATCTTCTTGAATTTGCACTCTTTACCGCTAAACAATATATTTCCGGTATAGCTGCCGAAGGGATATACTCCACTTAATACATTCATCAGAGTAGATTTACCTGCTCCGTTTTCACCACATAATGCATGAATCTCGCCTTTATTGACCTTCAAATTAACATTGTCGAGAGCCTTAACTCCTGGAAAAAGCTTTGTAATATTCTGCATTTCCAAAATTATTTCAGCCATTCTTATAACTCCTTTCCATAAGTTTTTGTATTCGGCTTGCAGATAGCGGAGCTGGTTCTCCAGAGTTCCGCCATTTGCAAACCGAACATCAAATTTCGATGTTCGGTTTATATTTACTTTATAATTACATTAATTACTGTATATCTGCTTCCTTGTAGTATCCGCTGTCAATAAGAATCTGCTTGTAGTTGTCCTTAGTAACGCTTACAGGGTCACAGAGGAAGGATGGAACTACTTTTGAACCGTTGTTGTAAGTCTTTGTATCGTTAACAGGAGCTTCTTTTCCTGAAACAATGGCACTAACCATTTCTACAACCTTGGATGCAAGAGTTCTTGTATCCTTGAATACATCCATTGACTGCTGGTCATTCTTCAATGCACTTACGTTTGGCTTGTCGCAATCTTGTCCAGTCAACACTGGGAATTGCTTGTCTGCAGTACCATAGCCGGCACTCTTCAAGGATGCAACTACGCCTATAGCCAAACTGTCATTTGGAGAAAGTACAACATCAAGCTTAGTACCGTTTGCATAATTTGCAGTTATGATATTATCCATTCTTGCCTGAGCAGCTTCGGATTTCCAACCGGAAATAGCAACCTTGTCGAAATCAACCTGTCCACTCTTAACAACTAACTTGCCGTTATCGATATATGGCTTAAGAACACTCATTTCACCGGCATTGAACACCTTTGCATTGTTATCATCTGGTGATCCGCCGAAGATTTCCATGTTGAATGGTCCCTTGCCGTCCTTTAAGCCGAGCTTGCTTTCTACATACTGTCCCTGAATAACTCCTACCTTGAAGTTATCGAAGGTTGCATAGTAGTCAACGTTAGGTGTGTTCATTATCAATCTGTCGTAAGCTATAACTTTTATTCCTGCATCAGCTGCCTTTTGTAATGCATCTGTAAGAGCTGAACCGTCAATGGCAGCTACTACAAGCACCTTGTCTCCTGCAGTTATCATATTTTCGATCTGTGATACCTGAGTGTTAACATCGTTCTCGGCATACTGAAGATCAACCTTGTATCCCTTGCCTTCAAGCTGAGCCTTCATATTAGTACCGTCTTCATTCCAACGCTGAAGTGATTTTGTAGGCATTGCTACACCTATCTTTTCACTGCTGCCGGTTGAAGTTGATGAACCTGTTGAAGCAGAACCGGACTTTGCACATCCAGTAAAGCTTGCCAATGTTGCAACAGCTAAAATAGCTACTAGAAACTTTTTCATTTGAATTTCTCCCCTTTATTTTGATTTTGTTCTTTTGTTGTTGTCATGTACTTATAATACATGAAACGTTCTCAATACACCCTACATTAAATTGCTGTAACCCTTTACTAATCTGCGAAAGTTGTCGAATAAAAAAGTGCTATGCAGCATTTTATTGCTGCATAGCACTTTTTTGCGCCAGTTTCACAGCCTGGCTTTATATTCTGAAGGAGTTACTCCTTCGATCTTTTTAAACACTCTGCTGAAGTAGTTGGGGTCGTTGTACCCTACTTCATAGCATATTTCCTTTATGCTTTCCGGACCGCTTTTCAGCATGTCTTTAGCCTTTTCAATCCTTAAATCCGTAAGATAATCCATGTAGTTTTTACCCACCGAGGTCTTGAATAGCTTGCTGAAATAGTAGGGGCTTACCCCAACCTGATGAGCTGTTTCCTCCATTGTGATATCCTTGTTATAATTGTTTTGGATAAATTCCTTGGCTTTTAACAGCAATTCTGTATGGCTGTCATTACTCTTCTTTTCCACTATACCGAAATCATTCACTTCAGGTACATTCAGCTGATTGCCTTCAAGACTCACATTATTGTCCTGAGCAAGGACTAAATCTTCATAATGTCTGATTCTCATATCAATACCGTTATATCTTTGTGAAGCTGCTGCCTCACTGTAGGATTTTGAAAGCCTTTCTATGCTGCTGCAGGCCTTCCCTATTCCTATTGTCACGCTGAGGTCAAGCTTTTCCTTTATAGTGTCGGCTATCTTCCTGGCAAGGGATATTGCCTCCAGCCTCACGGTGTAGTCGTCGGGATTTGGTTCGCATTGGATAAATACAACAACATCCTTTGTAAACATGCTGCTTATGATGGCCTCATGATAGCTTTTCACAAACTCCTCCAGATAGCTTTTTACCTTATTCTTCACTTCATTGGGTCCGATCTGTTCCATCATAGCCTTATTCTTTTCGTTGTTCATGTTTATTACCATGCAGTACCCGCCATCAAAATTAAGATTCAGGTACTCCAGGTATGACTTATAATCAATGGAATTCAAGTTATCCGAGATAATCGCATATACAAGCTCGTTTTCCAGCACCGGAAGCATTGCATAAATCTTCTCTTTAAGCTCAATTTCCTTGGTTCTGTTTCTCTTTTGCTCCTCCAATACTTCCAGGGCCTTCTTGATTCTCTCCATCAGTTCGTTCTTTTTCAAAGGCTTCAACATATACTCTTTGACATCATTTAATATGGCTTCCTTTGCATAGGCAAAATAATCGTAAGCCGTCAGTATTATAAAGTATGTGTCTTTCAAACTCTTTTTTAACTCCTTGATTGCTTCAAGGCCATTTATTCCCGGCATTTTAATGTCTGCAATAACTATATCCGGCTTCACATTAAATCCGATTTCAATGGCTTCTCTGCCATTTTTAGCTTCATATATATTGAATATATCCGGAAAAGCTGTAGTTATTACTTTTTTGACAGCTCTTCTTTCCAATTCTTCATCATCTGCAATAAGCAAGTTTAGCATCTTGTTCTCCTCTCTATACAGGAATTCTTATAATCATCCTTGTCCCTTCACCAATTTTACTTTCGATGCTGAATACATCATCAAGATTGTACAGCACTCTTAACCTCTTGATAACATTACCTAGTCCGATTCCTGATGTATGATGATCATTCTTGGTACGGGCCTCGGAAGAAAGTACCTCTCTTATCTTCTCTTCAGTCATGCCTACCCCGTCATCTTCAATTTTAATAACGCATTGGTCTTCTTCTTTGAATACCTTTAAACTGATGGTTCCTCCTTCTTCCCTTCCCTCTATACCGTGTATGAATGCATTTTCCACAAGAGGCTGAAGTGTCATGCCTGGAAGAGAAACCTTGCCCAGTTCCTCGTCCATCTCTACATTAAATCTTATTCTGTCTTTGAATCTGGTTTCCTGAATATATGCATATTTCTTAATGACTGCAACCTCATCCTCAATACAGGATTGAGATTCAAGCATAGTCAAGCTATATCTTAGTATGTCTGCCACTGAATCAATGAGCCTTTCAGTTTCCCAGGCATCCTCGAGGACTGCAGTCTGGACTACTGCATTGAGTGTGTTAAACAGAAAATGAGGATTTATCTGAGACTGAAGCACTTTCAGCTGCGTCTCCTTAAGCATATTTTCCACCAGAAGATTCTTCATTTCCTGATCCTTCAGCTGTTTCTCAACATTTGCCTTCTCTTTCATCTTTTCAATAAGCTTTTCAATAGCTGTAATCATCTTATTAAAACCTTCTGCCAAAACGTCAATTTCGTATATCTTGGAAGAATCAACTTTTACAGTTTCAAATTTCCCCTTTGATACCTTTTGAGAATACAGTACAAGCTTCTTTAACGGAATGGTGATTGTATCTGAAAAGACTATGGCAAAAGCCATGCACCATATAATTATAAAAAACAGAAGGGTGATTATTACATTGCTGCTTCTTCCCGTTTCACTCATTAGAACCTGATACTGCTGATTATTATACTTCAGGTAATTTTGCTGAAACACTTTAACATATTGATCACAGAAACCGGCAATTGTCTTTGTCTCTTCGAAGTCAGGATAAAAATCACTTGATTTATTTCCAGACACGTATCTTTGAAAAGCCTTATTGGCGGATGCCTGATAACTTTCTATGACTCCCTTTATATCCATCAGGGTCACACTGCTGTCCTTATCCAGGACGCCCTGCAGACTCTGAACCTTGTCCATGGCACTTTTGCTATATTTATTACAATCCTGCCAGTCGGAAGGCTCACTTGTTGTAAAATATTTATCAAAATACAATACCGACAGGTTCATATCCTGATTTATACCGTCAATAGTCATAAGCCTGCCGATCATATCACTGTACTTTGCTTCAAAGGATTTTGTCTTGTATATGGAATAAAGATTTAGCGAGGTCATCAGAATCACAATGAAGGCTATAAAAACTAAAAGTTTAAATTTCAAGCTCTTATTATTCATAGTTTCTACTCCTTCGGATTGTTATTGTATGAATCTACGTTACTCTTGGTAACAGCTATGGTTTTAGTTATATTGATTTCCTTCAATGACTTTCCAGAAAGCTTATCCATAATCATATTTACACTTTCATACCCCATATCATATGGCCTCTGTACAATTGAAGCGTATATCACTCCGCTTCTTATATATTCCAGGGTTTCCGGAAGATCATCAAAGCATATTATCGAAATTTTATTCTGCAAGCCGTTTTCCACAACGGCTTTAGCAGCACCTATTCCATCCTCGGCACTTGTACAGTATAAAAAATTAACCTCGGGATGGTCGCTTATAATCTTTTCTGCTGCCAGCTTTGCGTTAAGCTCATTGCTGTTTGATGATTCTTCAGCAACTATGCCTACCCCTGACTTGGCGGTTAGATAACTCTTAAATCCATTCACTCTTTCCATCTGATTTGTGGTGGTGAAACCGGCCATTATGACACCGACCTTTGCATACCCACCTGCTTTCTGCCATAAAACCTGTCCTGCCTGCCTTCCGGCCTCCACATTGTCAGTACCGACATATGCAAGCCGTTTGCTGGACTTTGCGTCGGTATCCACGGTAATGACGGGGATCCCCATTCCGATTCCCTTGTCTATAGCAGGAGCATACTTGTCTTCCTCCTGCACATAGGTGATTATTCCATTAACCCTCGCCGCAATATTCATGTTGATGAGGTTTAAATCTTCATCCACATTTGCGGTTTTTGAGCCATAATATTCAAGCGTGCAGCCTCTTTCCCTGGCTGCTTGTTCAGCACCTTTCCTGACAACATCCCAGTATGGATTGTCCGCAACATGAGCAATCAATGCTATTCTGGTATGGCTGGTATTTATTCCGGTCTCTTGTTCACTTTTAATGCCGGCAAGATTCAACACTGCAGCAAAAATAAAAATTACAAGCACTGCAATAAGCATGTGCATTCTATATCTTTTCCACATTTTTTTAACTCTCCTTCTTTTTAAAAAATCTATATTATCATTTCGATGAATGCGCATATTTCTATTTTTTCCCCGGTAAAAAACTTTAGTCATTATTGGCCTTCATCTCTGCTGAAAATCAAGCTTCCTTTGTACAAGGGGCAAAAAAATAAATACAGCATGATTCTCATAGACCTGTTAAATAGAAGCTGCCACACAAATACCTAACGGAGGTGAGAATTATGCCATATTGATCTAGTCGTATTATAACAACCGCTGAGGATTTATACAACTGCTTATTTGATGTCAATTCTGGTATGTACAGTCCAGAATTCCATCATTTATCCACAACAATACAAGGATCAATCAATTTTACCCGGCATAAGATCTCTATGAGAAAAATACACCGTGGGGCATAGCCATGCTGTCAAAGGAATTTCTTTTTTATATAATAGAAACATATAAATAACAGGCTGTCAATTGTCGAAATGAGGCTTTTCTTGTAAATAGCAAAAAGAATATCTTAAGGATGGGGCGGAAGAGGGGTAGAGGGAAGAGGCTGTAATAAAAAAATTATATAAACCAAAGTCTCTTGAATATATAGTATGTATTAGTAAAGTATTGAACGGTCAACATCAAATTTATTAATGTTGGGGATTAAATGGAGTTAAAAACAACATCTCATGAATTTAAAACCTTCTGAAAAGCTTACTTAAGGTATCAGATCAAACATATTGAAGTGAGGGTGTTGACAATAAAGTTCAGAAAAGAAATCCTGTTTATTATCCTTGTAATGTTCTCCTTCTTTACCCTTGCAGGTTGTGGAAACAAGCAATTATACTGATGCACGTCAGTCAGCCAAAAGCTACTACCGTTGAAGCACTGCCAGCCATTATCAAAGGCTTGACGGAACAGGGTTTCAAGTTTACCACTCTGTCTCCTGATGTAAGCGCGGTTCAATTTAAATGATGTGAGCTTCTTTTCATTGAAGCATTCTATCGTATACCTTTCTTTGAATTGACTATCAAAACAGGCTTTGGAAAAATTACAACGGCATAATGCTGATATGTGCCCAATTTTCACGCAGGAAGTTAACAAGAAAAGAATATAACAATATAACTTGTTAACAATATAACTTCCTGCGTGAAATACAGGATATTTCTTCAAGATAGCCAAGCTGCATCAGCCGGGAAATTCTACTGAAGCTTGGCTATTTATACGTCAATTATTCAGACTATAAACTATAAAGATTCGATGGTTTCAAATACTTCCGGCAATCAAGATGTCTTTCTCAATTATATGCTCGGACAGCCATTTTGCTATAAATTCCAGTATATTCATAATGTATTCATCCTGATCACTGTCAATTTTGTTTAAATCGAGTTCATTAACTGCCTTAATAAAATTGTCATGCTCTATCTTGTGACTCAGCAGTCTTTTGTAGTTAATACTCTGCATATACTCTTCTTCATCTTTAAAATGAGTTACAGTATACTCTCCAAGTTCCTGTATTATTGCCACTATTTTGTCATATTTGTCGATACTGTAGGTATCCTTCAGTAAATTATAGGCTTTCTCTCCAAGTTCAAATAATCTGCTGTGCTGTTCGTCAATATGCGGTACCCCCAGCTTGTACACTTCTTTCATCTCAAACATTAAAACTCCTCCTAGCTTGTAAATCTATTTTTGAAATAGCCTGTGCTTAACCTTAATCTGGTAATCACTTCAAGCTATACAAAGTCTGTCTCAGTATTAAGCCTAGCATTGAATTCTGTTGCGCCCTTTTTCTTTTGCCAAATAAAGTTTTCTGTCTGCATTGGCAATAATCTCTTCCGGACTTAAACTTACATCTTCACAGATATAAACTCCAATGCTGACGCTCAACTTTATTTTAACTTCATTATATGTAAATACATTCTCGTAAATTGTCTTTCTCAGACTCTCTGCAAATTCAAAGGCTTCTCTAGGCTCTTTGTCATATACCAGTAAAAAAAACTCCTCACCCCCATACCGTGCAGCCCATCCGATTTCCTCCTCAGTACTATCCTGTAGCAGCTTTGAAATCTGAATCAGTGCTGCATCGCCGGCCAGGTGGCCATACTCGTCATTAATCAATTTGAAATGATCTATATCTATCATCATGACTGTCAGCGGCTTTGAGCCTAATTTATTGGCCAGCAGCGCAGAGGGTAATTGTTCATTTATGAATCTTCTGTTATAAACTCCAGTGAGTCCATCCTTTACTACCAGATTATTCATCTCTTGAATTGCACCCACTATTCCTTCCTGTGTTCTCTTTTCGATGTTTTCGATAATTCCCGTTTCGGTTATATCTTTTAACAGCTCAATGACATAATCTTCTGATCCGATGCGGATGGGGGACGCAGTTACAAGAAAAATCTTATCCTTGTTATACTCGATCTTTACATAGGTTTTTTTATCATAGTATGCCCTCATAGTTACACAATTGCTGCACCTCTTCGACTTTTTCCAAAACTCATAGCAGCAGTTCTTCGCTATAGGCTCTTTACCGTCAGTGAACATAACCTCTTTATTTGACACCGGTTCAATTATTCTGATGACATCATACAGCTTTTGTATAAAGGTATTTTTATTTATGAACTCATAAATATTATCCATTGTACCCTCCTTTTACCTCTGCATATACTTCTCTATCTTCCGTAAAGTAACTCCGCAACTATTGGTTTCGTTAAGTAGTCATCCATACCTGGATCGAATCTTTTTTCAATATTCTGAACTATTATTTTATGTTATTTATCTCCTTCATGTACTCTACTATCAGCTCATCCATACGTTGACTTATAACCAACCTTTTGGGCTTTGATTCGTCGTCTTCAAGTGTGAAGCATACTTCGTTTAGTACTTCTCTCAATTCGTTAATTTGCTTATCCAGCATCATTAACTTAATATTGTTCTCAGAATTTTTCGAAAGGCTGACACCGTAAACCTTTCTCAGGTTACTGATCGTCCTATTGCCTCCGCTTATTACTGCCTTTTGCAGGTTCCGTCTTACTTTCGATAATAGTTCGGAAAAGTCTATATTATGGTCGTTAACACCATATACTCCAAAGCTCGATGTTACTCTTATGCCGACATCTTTATAATTAAACGAAGTACTCTCCACCTGTCTCCTGATTTTCTCGGCCATAGTACAGGCACTGTTTACATCGGTATCACCAAGTACAATAATAAACTTTCTTGTACTGTATCTGCCTATCCAATCAGTATTGCTTCTAATTGATTCTTTCATAATTTTCGAAAAAACCAATAAAGCCTTTTCCAAGGCGCCTTGTCCATATTCTTCTTTTATGTAATCAAGATAATCAATTTCCGTCATTATAATTGATAACTGAAGGTTATTGATATTACAATAGTTCTGATCAATAGGAAGTCTATCTCTTATATACCTTTTGTTATATGTGCCCGTTAATTTGTCTGTTACTGTTTTTTCATTCATACGGTAAATAAACTCTCCTTCGTCACAGCTTTCCCTGTCTATTTTGTGCATAATATTGCCATTATTATATACACTATTTGTGAACCTGCCGTGTACTTATAAAACCATAACATCACTTGAACCTTTTCCGGGATGCAGCTTTCTCTAAATTGCACTGTTGTCGGATAATGTAGCCCATAGCTTGTTTATCGCATTATCGTTTAACTTGATATTGGATACGGTCATTTGATACTCTAAATAATCTTCCAATCTTTTATAAACCAATAAGTAATAATCTATTTTTTCTTTCTTAAGCTCCTTCTTGTTTCGGCACCTCTCTATTGCCTCGAAAAGGATTTTATTTTCCTCATTGGTGAAAAATCTGTACTTTTCCCTAATAGTACTAGTTATCTCTTCCGGTGGGAACAAATGATACCTCAGAATGAATTTTCTTTTGGAGATGTCCGCTGCATAGTATTCCATTTTACACTTTAACAGAGTATATAGCTTTTCTTCAACCGAAATGTCCTTCATCAGTATTTCAGTGCCTTGAATAAACCTCAAATACTCTGAAATTATTTCATCATATATATAAAAAAACAAATCCTGCTTTGATTTATAGTAAAAATACATGGATGATGCCTTAATGCCAACTTCCCTGCATATATCCCTGACATTGGTGGCTTCATATCCCTTTTCCAGGAAAAGCTTAAAGGCTGATTGAATTATTTTATCGCTAGTTTTAGTTTCCAAAGTATTAACCACCTTTATAGAATATAGTTTTTATCCGAACCACCTATCACTTGTTAGGTAAAATATTATGATTATTAGTAATGCTTGGAATTAACCAACACTAGTAAGTCTATGTTTCGCAATCAAATTCCATTGTTTTTGGTAAAACCCAAAGAAAAATCATACTTTTACATCCATTCTAGTTTTCTTACTAAAAACCCTACATAATGCACCTAACAATTGTTATATTAATTATACCATCCTATCCATTCTTACACAATTTACTTTTCACAACATTTTGTGACAATTTATTATAAGAACTAAAATAATTTTCCGATTTATGTCGACATTACATATCCAGCCATGTCCTTTATATAAATAAAAACAGCGCCTATAAAAGGTGCTGTTATATCAGCTACTTAAAGATGTGTGAGTTTAAACATTAACAAATTCACCGTAGAAAATATCGAATCTTCAACGAATTTTCGGAGGTGATAATTTCAAACATAAACTCACACATCTATATTTAAATAGCAATCAATTAGTTCATATAGTCTTTCAATATCAAAGGGTTTGGTGATATATTCATCCATTCCTGCCTCCATGCATTTATCTCTGTCTTTGAGCATTCCATAAGCAGTCATTGCAATAACAGGCACATGTTCCCCTTCCGCTTCATTTTCCCTGATTATTTTTGTTGCTTCAAACCCATTAAGCTCAGGAAGTTGTATATCCATCAGTATCAAGTCAACTTCGGTATTTTTCAGTATATCTATTGCCTCAACGCCGCTGTAGGCTGAGATATACTTGTATCCTCTCCGTATAAGTATGTCTTCCATAATCTGCTGGTTTATAATATTGTCCTCAACACAGAGTATTACCTTTTCGTTGACATTTTCCTTTGTTTGTATCCGGTTGTCAGCCTTTGATTTTTGAACATTATTTACACTTCTCCTGAATTCACAAGTGAATAAAAATGTTGTTCCCTGTCCGACACTGCTTCTGTACTGAATGTCTCCCTTCATCAAGGAAGCAAGGTGCCAGGAGATTGCGAGACCCAATCCTGTACCCATATACCTTTTACCCGGTGATAAATCTCCCTGGTAAAAGCTGTGAAATATTTTTTCTCTGAAGCTGTCCTCTATTCCTATACCGGAGTCTTCAACCACAAATTCAATCTTTTCAAAAACGCCGTCATCTGTAACCTTTTTTACTCTTAGGGCTACATAACCGTCATCTGTGAATTTAACTGCATTATTTACAAGATTGGTCAGGATCTGCTGGATCCTCAGTTTATCGCCAATAATCCCAAAATCGATATTTTGATCTAAATAGTACCTTATTTCCAAGCCCTTCAGATTTGCTTCAACCGAAAGATAATTATAAATATCGCTGATTGCCTCCTTTAGATCGAAGGCTTCCTCATTGAGCATAATGGTACCGGCTTCTATTTTGGAAATATCCAGCAGATCATTTATAATCCCCAAAAGCGATTTACCGGACTCTTTTATCATCTTGATATACTTGCTCTGTTCATTATTAGCATTCATCAATTGAAGCAGCTGAATTGTTGTCAGAATACCATTCAGCGGAGTTCTTATTTCATGGCTCATATTAGCCAGAAAAAGAGACTTTGCCTTATTGGCCTCTTCTGCCTCCTGCTTTAGGATTTCCAGCTGCTTATATTTATTCTTCAGCTCTTCCTCAATGACTTTTCTGTCTGATATATCTTCATTGGTTCCCATCATTCTCAAAGGCCTGCCATCTTCTGTCCAGCTTATTACCCTGCCTCTTGATCTCAACCATTTATAACTGTTATCTTTGCACCTCATCCGGTGCTCCACAATGTATTCCTCGCCGTGAAAATGTCTGTCAAGCTTATCAAGAATATACGGCAGGTCATCCGGATGAGCTATGGCTTTCCAGGAATCAAAGGAATCATCCAATTCCTCTTCATTATACCCGAGCATCACTCTGAAGAGGTTTGAATAAAACACTTTATTATTCACAACATCCCAATCCCATACTCCAAAGCTTCCGCCGTCCAGCGCATAACTCCATCTTTCCTCATGTTCGTTAATCTTTTTTATTAATCTCTTTTCATGGGAAATGTCTTTATAAATCCCTACTAATCCCGCAAATATCCCGTCAGCATCGTAAATCGGCGAAGCGGAAACTGAAACATTTATCTCTTCTCCGTACCTGTTAAGCCTTATTGTTTCAAAATTTTTAAACACTTTACCGCTCTTAACCATCCTTAACAGCATTTCGGATTCTTCTAATTTGTTCTCCGGAACAATTTCATTTATGTTTCTTCCGATAATTTCTTCTTTCTTAAAGCCAAACTTTTTTTCGGCTCCCTTGCTCCAGTGTGTCACTTTTCTGTCATTATTGAACACTATAAACGGATCATCCAGTATATCCAGAGAAACGGTAAATAATTCCGCATCTTTGGACAGTTTCTCCAAATCGGAAATATCCCTGATAATGCTGATAACAGCATCTTTGGATTCATTATTGCCATATACCGATCTCACGTCTACCTGAAATCTTGATCCATCTTTCCTGTAGTGATACGTTCTGAATTTTATTCCTCTTTTCAATGCCTGACTTAATTGTTTTTCTGTAAACTCCCTGATATCCTGATTTCTTATGTCAAAGATAGTTAAGCCAAGTAATTCCTCATAAGTATAACCATAAGTTTCAACAGC
>JAUZPH010000450.1 GCA_030706065.1 Bacillota bacterium
GGAAGACTTTCTTATTACCTCCTGCTGCTGTCCAATGTGGGTCGGTATGGTGAAAATGGTATACCATGACCTGGTTAAACATGTATCACCTTCCGTTTCTCCAATGATTGCCGCCGGAAGAGTATTAAAGCACCTTAATCCCGAAGTTAAAGTAGTATTCATCGGCCCCTGTATTGTAAAGAAGTCCGAGGCAAAGGAAAAAGATATACTTGGAGATATAGATTACGTATTGACCTTTGAAGAATTAAAGACTATTTTTGAGGCTCTGGATATAGTGCCTGCTCATCTTCCGGAAACACCTACCACCGAATATGCATCCCGCGGCGGCCGACTTTACGGCAGAACTGCAGGCGTATCTACAGCAGTGAGCGAGGCAATTGAAAGGATGTTCCCGGATAAATACGAAATGGTAAAAACAGCTCAGGCCCATGGGGTCAAGGACTGTAAGGAAATCCTTGCAAAGCTTCAGCGTGGAGAAGTGGATGCCAACTTCATCGAAGGTATGGGCTGCGTAGGAGGATGTGTGGGTGGCTACAAGAGAATAATACCTATGGAGCTCGGTAGGGACCGTCTGAATGACCTCTGTGACAAGACAGAAATAAGAGTTCCGTTGGACAGCGACCGAATGAAGGATGTCTTAAACAGAATAGGCATTAATTCCATAGATGATATCATTCACGGTAAAAAGATTGAAATATTTGAGAGAACCTTTTAAGAACGATAGGAAGCCATGCGAAAGTCTGCATGGCTTTTTCTCATTCTGGCCTGAAAATTTGCTGTTAGCTATTATAAGCGTATGATATAATCTATACGAGGTGAACTAAATGCTGAAAGATATAAAAGCTGCAATCTTTGACCTTGATGGGACTCTTATAGATTCAATGTGGGTTTGGGAGAAAATCGATGTTGATTATCTCGCCCTTAAAGGCCATGAAATGCCTTCGGACCTTCGGGATGACATAGCCCACTTAAGCTTCCAGGATACAGCAGTATACTTTAAAAACAGATTCAATTTACCGGATACCCTTGAAGAGATCAGGGCAGAATGGAACCGGATGGCCCTGCAGGAATATACCTTTAATATAAAGCTCAAACCGGGAGCGAGAGAATTTCTGGCCCTGTTGAAAAGTAACGGAATAAAAATCGCCCTGGCTACCAGCAACTCTTCTCCACTCCTGGATATAGCCCTGGAAGGTAATGATATCGTTGATTCCTTTGATGTGATCACCACTACCTCCGAGGTGCCAAGAGGTAAGGACTTTCCTGATATATATCTTCGATGCGCTGAAAAAATGAGCGTTGCCCCGGAGCACTGTATTGTCTTCGAAGATATACTTCCTGCCGTATTGTCCGCCAAAGCCTCAGGCATGAAGGTTATTGGCATTTTGGACAAGGCTGCCTCCCATCAGTGGGAGGAAATACGTAATTGCGCCGATATGACCATGGAAAACTTTATTCACCTTTGTAACAGACCATGATATAAGAGGCTCCAATGCAGCTTTAAAACCGCATTGGAGCCTCCTTAATAATGATGCCTTATTTATATTCTACAGTGTATTCCTTCTTTAATTCACCAACAAGGTTGTTGTATAACTGGCCCTGTTTCTGGCTTATAAGTTCATTCATAATCATTGGCTTTACCTCTTCATAGGCCTTCTCTTTAGCCTCGGTTTTACTGTCAACCAAAATGATATGATATCCGAATTGAGTTTGAACAGGCTCGCTTACCTCTCCTACTTCCAGATTGAAAGCTGCCTCTTCGAATTCCGGTACCATTCTTCCTCTTGTGAACTGTCCCAAATCTCCGCCTCTTGACTTCGATGGACAAGTTGAATATTCCGCAGCGGCCTCACTGAAGTCCATACCGCCTTTAAGCTTTGCAGAAACCTCTTCTGCCTGCTCCAGGCTGTCTACCAATATATGCCGTGCACTTACGCTGGCTTCCTCAAGAAAGGCCTCTTTATTGCTGAAGTAGAAGCCTACGGCCTCCGCCTCCGAAACCTCAACATCGGAGAGCACCTTGTTTATGGCATACTGAGTAAGAATCTCCTTCTTTGCGTTTTCCACCTGAATATTATATTGTTCATCCTTATCCATGCCTTCCTTAAGTGCATGGTTATGGATCAGTTCAAAACCAATTACCTGTTCCAATACCTGCCTTCTTCCCTCTTCCGTGCTGAAATGCTGCTGTCTTTCTCTAGGGAATCTGGCCACTGTATTATAAATATCCGCATCTGTTATTTCCCTTCCGTTTACCACTGCCAAAACTCTATTCTCGCTCATATCCTGACTCTCCTTGCAAAATAATTTTCATCCACTGAAATGACCACTTAATTGTAGCATTCGGGTATAGGTATGTCAATGAAAGACAGTCTTAAGGAATCTTCAGCAACCTTTATGATGAAATAGCCGTACACAAAAAAAGTTAAAATATTTTTTCAAATTACACAGTTTCAAATGAACTTTTTGTGCTTATTAAACGTTTAATAACAAAAGTGTAAATGTCAATATGCTTCTCCTTCCATAATCCGATATGAAATCTTTCAATAATATGATATATTATAATTAATGCTGGTTGTAATATCCAGCTCGGGATATAAGGATGGAGATAATCTTGGAGGAAGCTTTATTAATTGAAAAATCAAAGGCCGGTGACAAGTGGGCATTGAATGAGCTGCTGAAAGCCAATTATTCAGTGCTTTCAGGGTATGTAGTAAAACTTACCGGTGATACACATCTGGCCCAGGATATTGTTCAGGACACCCTGCTTAAAGCTGTGGTAAACATAAAAAAGTATACTCCCCAGGGTAAATTTTCTACCTGGCTGGTTGCTATAGCCACCAATACCTACAAAGATCATCTTAGAAAGAACAAGCGTATTGAGTACCTGGAGGAGGATCTGCCATCCGGAGAATACGACCCTGAAAGAATAGTTTTAGAAAACTTGGAATACAAAAAAGTCATGCAGATATTACTGTCTCTACCCTACGAGAAGAGATCGGTATTCATATTGAAACATTATTATGGTTATAAGTACGAGGAAATAGCAGAAATACTGAAATGCCCGGTGGGAACTGTCCGCTCGCGGCTTCACAACAGTATAAAACATATATTATCCAGTTTCGAAAAGGAGGAAACCCAAGTATGAAGGATACGGAATTTAACAAATTAGTTGACGAATACTATAATGCCCGTGAATCTCAGGATAACCTTGAGCTGCCGGATAACAGCGATGCTTCTTTTCTGTTTTCCTCCCTGGAGAAAATGGATGTGATAGAGAATAAGGCTATTGAACTGGACATTGATATCATGAGTGTCATATTACAAGGTGAAGAAATAGTTGAGACCAAGAAGGCCAGAAGAGAATTTACTTTGTTCATCGTTTGCGGCATTTCTTTAATTCTGGCATTGGCTTCTGCCGTTGTCTTCATAAATAAAAACATATTTATATATGTAGAACTGGCAATAGCAGTTGTCCTTCCTTTTGCGCTCATACCGATATCATATATAAAAGCGGTTAGGGGGAATTACTGATGGGTAATCTGCCTACTTCTACAATTTTAATAATTCTTGCAATAATCGCTCCCTTTTTAATCCTTCAGGCAGCATGGATTTTTAGGGATGCCAGAAAGCGGGGCGAAAAATATTACTGGCTCTGGGGGCTCTTCGGACTCATGAATGTTCCCCAGTCACTGCTCATCTATCTTATCGTAACAAGGGTAATAGTGGATAGGATTAAGGACAAAAAA
>JAUZPH010000451.1 GCA_030706065.1 Bacillota bacterium
GCATTTCTATGATGTTGCTCAGAGACCCAAAGGACCACAAGCAGAAAATATTACCGTTATTAAATTAAGGAATATTTAAAGGGGGTGTCGCAAAACTACCTTAACAAGTAGTTTCGCGACACCCCCACAACCCCCGAGGGTTCGAACAATATTCTGCAACAGATTCAAAAGAGAAATAAACCGATATTTTTATTACCACCTAAGTACCTCTGAGAAACCCAAAATATATAGATTTCAACTATTATTATAAGCTTTTTCTGTATTGTCCAGGTGTTATGCCATACCTGTTTTTAAACAGTTTACAAAAGTAAACCTTATCTCCAAACCCGCAACTCATAGAGATTTCCGATAAGGATTTCTGAGTATTTTTCATCATCCTGCAGGCAAGGGTAAGACGACAATTTATAACATATATAATAGGTGATACTCCGTATATTTCCTTAAAAACTCTGGTATACTGCCTTTCTGATAGACAAGCCATTGAGGATAGATTGGACACAGTTATTTTTTGTGATAAGTTTTCTTGTATATAAGAAACTGTATCAATAATGTCTTTAATTTTTGGTGAACCGCCAATAACCTTAGGAGAATAGCTTCTAGCCAGGTATGTTAGTAAAGCTAAAAAGTAAGATTTTATAACCCACTTATAACCGTCTCTTTTGCTAGTCCATTCTTCATATATTAAGTCGCACAGTATTTTTACCTTGGAAAAACTATCACTATCTAAAGTCATATGATTTACATAATCATGTTGATATCTGTAAAAGGGTTGTAAAATAAATAAAGATTGAAAACTGGATAGTTTCTCAATATCTGTTTCAAGCAAAATTAATTTTTCAAGATCAAATTTAAAGTTATAATGCTCAAGTTCCTGCACATTTTGAAGTTCGTGGACAAAAGGCGGGACTAGAACCACTACATCTCCCTTCTTTATATTATATGCTTTTCCTTCCACAATGTGGTCAGCGCTTCCACTTGTTATTATCTCTAATTCCGTAAAGTTATGCGTATGCGGTAAAAAGGGTTTATAATGGACCCCTTTACCAATAAAAAATGGGAAATCTATACCTGCAAAATCAAAAATATTAAACTCCTTCATAATGTCTGAATTATACAATAAAATGTCCTAATTATCAACTGATGGGGACATTGTTATATGGTACTATTAGATTGATTAATTCAGGAGGTATCTGAAAGATGGATAAGAAAAAATACTTACAAGAAATTGACAGAGTGATAAGGGAAGGAAAGTTTAAAGACAACTGGGACTCTCTCTCAAACTATAAATTAGCAGATTGGTACAGAAATGCAAAGTTTGGTATTTTTATTCATTGGGGAGTATATTCAGTACCTGCTTTTGCAAATGAATGGTATTCCAGAAATATGTACATAAAGGATTCCAGAGAATATGAACATCATATTAAAACCTATGGTGAGCATAAGAATTTTGGATACAAAGATTTTATTCCTTTGTTTAAAGCTGAAAAGTTTAACGCTGAGGAATGGGTTGAAGTGTTTCAGAGGTCAGGAGCAAAGTATGTAGTGCCGGTGGCAGAGCATCATGATGGTTTTCAGATGTACAAAAGCGAAATCTCTCATTATAATGCTTATGAAATGGGACCTAAACGCGATGTTTTAGGAGAACTAAAGCAGGCGATTGAAAATTGTAATATGAGATTTTGTGCTTCTTCTCACCGTGTTGAGCACTGGTTCTTTATGGGGCATGGGAAGGAATTTGACAGCGATATTAAAGAACCGCTGGTATGTGGTGATTTTTACTGGCCGGCTATGCCGGAGCCGCAGCATCATGATTTATTCAGCCCTGATCCTTCTGAGGAATATTTGAAAGATTGGCTTATGAGAACTTGTGAAATAGTTGATAGATATAAGCCTAATCTAATATATTTTGATTGGTGGATTCAACATAGTGCAGTGAAACCTTATCTGAAAAAGTTTGCTGCCTACTATTATAATAGGGCTGCAGAATGGGGGGCAGAAGTTGCCATCAACTACAAGCATGATGCATTTATGTTTGGCTGTGCTGTAGTAGATATTGAGAGAGGGCAGTTTGCCGAACAAAAACCATACTTTTGGCAGACAGATACTGCTGTGGCAAGGAACTCCTGGTGTTATACTGAAAACAATGAATATAAAACAGCAGGAGAAATTATTTGCGATTTAGTGGATATTGTAAGTAAGAATGGCAGCCTTCTGTTAAATATAGGGCCAAAGGCCGATGGAACAATACCGGAAGAGGATAAGGCTATTCTTTTAGAAATCGGTGAATGGTTAAAAGTTAATGGAGAAGCAATATACGAAAGCAAAGTGTGGCGTAAGGCAGGAGAAGGTCCTACGCAAATTCAGGAAGGACAGTTTGCAGACGGAAATTCAAAAGTATTTACCCCGGAAGATATTCGTTTTACTGTAAAAGGTTCCTATATTTATGCCACTGTATTAAAATATCCGGAAGACGGAAATGTAAGAATCAAGTCACTGGGAGAAAGGGACTCATCAAGGCTGCCTCATTTTCATGGTATAATTAAAGAAGTTTCTGTACTTGGATTTAATGAAGTGCCTGCCTGGAAAAGAACAGAGGATGCCTTAGTGGTTAGTACTAATAGAGTACAAAGTGAAAAGCCAGTTGTGTTTAAAATACTAGTAGACTAAACCTTCAAATACTTTAAGACAAAATATATAAACTTCTACACTTCGAATCCGTGGGCAGCAGTTTCGAATCCTGTCAGGTGCACAATCCCCAAAACCTTGCAAACACTAAGTTTGCAGGTTTTTTACTTTTTGGGGAAATGGGCTCTATAGCAAGGAACTGACTTCCAGTCATCTCTTAGGACCTCGGGGGTCCAAATCTTTAAAAACTTATTTCTGCATAATATCAAATATTAGCATCAGCTGATACCAACAGGTAGGACTGGTGCTTTTTTATAATTTGAGGAGATTAAGAATGAAATAATAGTAATATTTCATATCTCTTAATTGTAAGAATAAAAACGAATAAAGATCCAATCACTTAAAATGACTGGATCTTCAATATAGGGTTTTTAACTCAACTAAAATTCAAAATCAATGGTACCATTTTCGGTCAATTCAAACGGACCGGCTGTGACGTCAGCATCAGGTCTCTTTATTCCGAAAAAGTCGGAGTCAAAACGATATGGAGTGCTGTCCGGTTCCTCATACTGCATATCGGCGTGATAAGTCTTGCCAAGCAGGTCAGTGGTAACCACCATTGCAGAGGCTCCCCGTAGCAATTCGGGCTCGGTGACCTGAATTTGCACCTTACCTTGTGCAGGATTAATCTCAACTTTTATGCCCTTCTGCTCATATATCTTCGCATTGGGTTCATGACTGCCTGGAACCGCATTGTTAAGATATAAATTTCCCCCCATAGCCACAGGAAGAACTGCATTTCCTATAAAGAAATCCCTTGCGGCATCGCCAAGCGCAACAAGCTCCTCATGGGTGTATTCCCACCATTTCTTATCTTTTGCATCAGGATGTTTGTTGTAGACCCCCAGTCCCACAGCATGGAGATAGCAAATAGAATTGTCCGGAACACCATCCATGACAGTCTTCCCGTCAGCTCCAACTGCATCCCTCGGTTTAAGTGGAAGATGCTCAAAAAAGGTTATTGGAACAGGTGACTTATCAGCAGCATTATCCCCCAAAAAGATATTGTTGTAATACCTGTCATCGCCTCCGGTGATATTGGAGTATCC
>JAUZPH010000452.1 GCA_030706065.1 Bacillota bacterium
ACTTAAAACGGCACAGCAAAAAAGGTGTCCGTAACACCATAATGTTTAAATACAAGGGTTTTTGCTCTGCCACTATTCAGTTTAGGACTCATTCACCTCATATAAAGCTGTCATAAATTTCATCCATCTCCTTCCGTTTCTGATGCTAGTAGTATTAACATACATATAATACCACAATAATATGCTAAATTTCAATCTATTATAGAGTTTTTCATTTCTGTAACAAAACGTATATATAGAAAGTAAATATCTAATCACATTGAGCAGTCCCATAAGTCCTTGAAAATTGGACATTTTGGGACTGCTCTATGCTTCCGGAATCCCGGAGGTCTGAGAGCATTGGCCTGTGGTCATACTTTTCTCAGACGTCCGGGAGAGCTGGAAAGAGCAACTACTGTAATGTCCAGCTCCATTGCCATGAGTTTTCGGAAGCGTCTGTTTTTCAGCTGTAATACTTTGCCTGTGCAGACCAAAGTGAGTAGTACACTCCTTCCTTGTCTGCAACAAGTTTCTCGTGATTTCCTGCCTGAACTATCCTGCCGTCATCAAAGACCAGAATGTTATTGCAGAATCGGCAGCTTGACATACGGTGGGATATAAATATGGAGGTTTTCTCTTCTACCAGTTTATTGAATCTTTCGTAGATCTCTAGTTCAGATATCGGATCCAATGCACTTGTTGGCTCGTCCAGTATTACTACCGGGGCGTCCTTGTACAAAGCTCTTGCTATGGCAAGTTTCTGGGCTTCACCGCCGGATATTTCTATGCCTTCCTCCTGATTATTATAAATGTTTGTGCTGATGCCCTCAGGTAACTCTTCTATCCTGTTTTTTATTCCTGCCTGCTCCAGGCACCTCCACAGCTTATCCTCGTCATATTCGCAGCTTGTTGCCACATTTTCCGCCGCCGAGAAGGAAAACAGCTTGAAATCCTGAAACACTACAGAGAATATCTTCATGTATTCCTCATAATCATATTTTTTTATATCAATGCCATTTAACAGGATTTCACCTTCCGTAGGGTCGTAAAGCCTGCACAGAAGCTTTATGAAGGTAGTCTTGCCGGCGCCGTTTCTTCCGACAATAGCCATCTTATGCCCAACCTTTATCTTGAGAGATACATTTTTCAATATCATTTCTTCACTGTTCGGATAGTGGAAAGAAACATCTTTTAATTCCAGCTCATAATCATTATCCATACGCTTTTCTACAGGGAGGGTACCATCATATTTCTCGTTTCTGATATCAAGGAAAGTAGTATAGTTTCTTATATAATTGCACCTTACACCTATCTGTGCATATGTCATAAAGAGCTCGTTTATAGATGTGTTCAGGAGCTTCAGGGCCCCTACATATAAGGTGAGTTTTCCTATGGTAATTATTCCAAGCACCGCCTTGAGTCCCACAAACAGGTATGCCAGGTATTCTGCCAGCCTGTTAATTGTAATGATAAGCCATTCCAATACTACACCTTTCTTAAGGAATTCATCCATTACCTTCTGGGCCCACTTAATACTCTTGTTCATTTCCTTGTCTATAAGCTTCCTGATGTTAAAGATTCTTATGTCCTTGCCGACGGTATAGTCATGCATAAAAGACATGAAATAACCAAACTTACGGTTTGCCTCTACATTTTTTTCATAGACATAATACTGCAGCTTTGAATATTTTATACTCACCAATAAGCTCATAAATATACCGGCAATCAGAAGAAAAAGCAATACAACTGCACTGGATGGAGAATCCATAAATTCGAATAACCGGCCTCCACCACTGACTTGTGCTGCCTTGAACAACCCTGCCACAAGTACAAGTGCATAAATAATTGAAAAAAAGTGCTGAACAAGGCCAACTACAGTACCGCACAAGTATGCAAGTCCGCCTGAGGTATTGCTTCCATCCGCTGCTTTCTTTAAGATTTCAAGGGTTTCTTTCTTTTCCAGTATTTCATAGTCCAGAGACAGGGATTTTTCTCCAATCCTTGCTATATTCATACCATCAATATATCTCTCGTCAACCAGGCGCTTCTTATCCAGAACTGTACGCAGAAGTCCCAACACCAGATTCAACGTTACCATCATAATTACATAGGAGAAAAGAGTATTCTTATCTTCCCTTGCTGTAATACCATCAATTATCTTACTGCCGTACAGGATATTGACAAAGGGCAGTGCGGCAGCAATAAGGGTCTGTATGGTAATAAGCGGTATATATGAAGGCAGAGTGCTGTTTACCATCTTTATTATTCTTAAGGTATCTCTTAACACACTGTTTTTTGTTTTATTATTTACATTCTCTTCAGCCATTCTGCATCCCACCTTTACACTGCATATCCTTCATTTATTTCTATATTAAAGCTCTCTTCCTTCTCATTACCTTCTTTATAATAGTGGCTCTGTACTTCATAAACCTCAGCATACTTACCGCCCTTTTTCAAAAGCTCCTCATGGGTTCCCTGTTCCACTATGCTGCCTTTCTCAAGAAAGATGATTCTATCGCAGAACCTGGTGCTTGCCAATCTGTGGGATATAAATATGGAAGTCCTATTCTCCGTAAGCTTGTTATATTCTTCGTACATGGAGCTTTCCGCTATAGGGTCAAGAGCTGCAGTGGGCTCATCCAATATCATTATGGCAGCATCCTTGTAGATAGCTCTGGCAAGCATCAGCTTTTGGGTTTCCCCTCCGGAAAGCTGTATTCCATCTTCGCTGAACACCTGAGTTATATAAGTCATCTCCTTATTCCTAAGGCTTTCAATTTTTTCGTGCAGCCCCGCCTTTTTTAAACTTTCACGTACTCTATTCAAATCCATATCTTCTTCAGGACTTCCGGACACACATTGAGCAATAGTAAAGGCCAGAGGATTTACTTCCTGAAACACTGCACCAGCAAGCCTATAATATTCATCTATATTGTAATCGCTGATAGAGCGCCCACCCACAAAAATTTCTCCCTCTGTCGGATGATAAAACCCGCATAGAAGCTTTACAATTGTAGATTTTCCCGCACCATTATGGCCAACCAATGCCACATTCTCCCCTGCCCTTATGGTAAGGTTTATGTGTGACAGTGTATCCTTGTCTGCCCCATTGTACCTGAAGGTTACATCCTTAAATTCTATTGATAGCGGATACTCCTCCTCATAAGGTATATCTAAGCCTTCTTCCCTCTTAAACTGCTCAGGGAATTCCAACATGTATCTGTAATCATCCACCACAACACTGGCCTTTCCAAGGTCTGCATAGGCACTGACAAATTCAAAGAACCAATTGGAAAATCCCGCGATAATACCTATATATAAAGTAAATACAGCAAGTGTAATTCCCCCATCCAGTATCTGATTGATAAGAATGCCGTATGCCGCCAGATCTCTTACAGCTGATAGTACAGTACCGGAGGCAGTGGGCAGGAACCATCTCTTTTCTACCCTCACCCTCAGCTTTACCAGTTTATTTATGGTTGAAGCAAAGACCTCCTTAAACCATCCTTCCATCTGATAAATTCTTACATCCTTGCCGTTCTCCAGAGTTGTAGATTTAGTGTATAAATAATCAATCGTCCTGTACAGCTTCGCCTCTTCATCCCTGGTTTTTTCCGAGTAGTTTCTGGCATACTCATTTAACTTCATATCCGCTATACTCATAAATATTAGAATGACAAGAATCCTTATATCCAATGCAAGTATAGCCGTTCCATACCCCAGCATCCCTGCAAGGTTGATAATTGCAGACGGAG
>JAUZPH010000453.1 GCA_030706065.1 Bacillota bacterium
ACAATTACAAAACACTGGGATGACGGGCAGGTCAATTCTGCACTCGGTGAAATTCATCCACAAGTGAACCTTGGAGAACTATTCATGCTGTTAGGCAACGGAGCTCCTGTTGATGTGCAAAAGGCAGCAGCCGGAGATAAATTGACATTGAGCGGCATTGCACCGGGAGCATACGAACTGGCAGAGGTGGGTGTAGAAGGCTATACTCCGGCTTTTAAGATATTTAACAGAGTATCGGAGTCGTTGGAGGAAGTTACAGGGCAGAAAGCTGAGGATGGGAGTTGGAAGATACCGGTTACTGTAGCAGATGCCCAGGAACTGAAAGTTGATGTAACAAATATTAAGAATTCCTCGTCACCTCCGCCTCAGCCCAAGGGAAGCATAGAGGTAGAAAAGCTCTGGAATAATGGAAATGGAAGCAGCTCAGTGCCGGAGGGAGCAAATATTGCAGAACTCTTTGTACTGCTAAAGAATAATCAGCCGGTTCAGGTTCAGAATAGTGTTTCAGAAGGAATTCTTAAGTTCGATGATATTGAGCCTGGGGAGGATTACGAACTGGCAGAATTGAAATTCCAGAACTATTCCCCGGAATTTAAAATTGAAGAGGGAGATAGCTGGAACCCCATGATAGACACTGCGTATGAGGATAAGGGCTGGAAAGTACCAGTCAAGGTAGAAGCTGACCAGACAGTTAAGGTAAGGGTTACAAACTGCAAACCCGCTATACCGGTGGAAGAGCCTAAGGGCGGCATTACCATAACAAAGCAGTGGGTAGATTTTAACAACAAAACAATAACAGCTCCTGAAGAAGACTTAAGTAAACTATTTACTCTTAGAAAGTGTGAAGAAGCAAGTACCTTGTCCGCAGCCAGCATCATTCAGGGAACAATATCTGAGAGCAGCAGAACATTAAATTTCAGTAATCTGAGCTATGGTACATATGTACTGACTGAGTCTAAGATAGATGGATATACTCCGGACTTTATTGTTGCCGGAACACATCAAGAGGCTCAATATGATGCCCAAAAGGGCTGGTGGATAACAATTGATGTAAACAAAAAGGATGCTGTCTCAGTAGAAGTTATTAACAAAAAGGCTGAACCCAAGGCTGGTATTGAGGCTAGAGTCACATGGCTGGACAGTAAAGACAATGTCATCACAGATCCAGGTATCAATCTTTTGGATATCCTCACCGTTAAGGATAGCAAGGGCAATATTGTATCCGGAGCCTCTTTGGTAAATGGTGCGGTCAGATGGGAAAGTCTGCCGCTGGGTACCTATACTTTTGAAGAAAAGCAGCTTGATGGGTATGAAACAAGTATTACCATGAATGAGAATACCGTAAAGGTATCAAAGGTTACTGTTGGCCTGTCCGCTGATAAGCAGCTGGCAGAGATAAGTGTAGTAAATAAGGCAAAGGATAAGGCTGTGGAGGTAGTGGCAGATACGGGAAATAATCTGCCAAGGACAGACAGGACCTTTGAAGAAGAGTACATAATGATGATATTGGGAATATTGGCCTTTGGAGTTGGAGCGGTTTTAAAGCTCAGGAAGCAGCATGTAAAATAAAGTGACTTTGGGTGTTCTCACATATAAAGGGGACACCCTTTATTTTAGGACAGACATCAAGTATAAAAGGGGAGAGAATCTTGAAAAAGTATATTTCAACTCTGCTGCTTATAGCAGGTATAGGATTGTTGGCAGCAGGGGTGTTTTCAATATCAAAATCTAACAGAGAACAGCAGATTGATCTTCAGGAAGTCTTTGAATATAATAATGAAAAAGGAATCCCAAATAAGGAAGGGACCGATCAGGAGAGTATGAAGAGCACGGAAGCATCTGAACCTGAGCTAACCAGAAGCCAGTTCCAAAATGGTATGATGGCGGTTATTATTCCAAAGATCGGTGTAAAAGCTGCTGTTATGGACGGTACGGAACTTTCAACTTTGAAAAAGGGGCCGGGACTGTACAAAGAGAGCGACCTTCCTGACAAGGATAAGGGAAATGTCTGTATAGCCGCTCATAGTGATACCTATTTTAAAAATATATATAAATTGCAGAAGGGTGATGAAATAGACATCATATTTACCGGCAGCAGGTATATATATAAAGTAGTTGATGTAAGGACCATTGAAAAAAATGACTGGTCTCCCATCAAGACCACTGAAACCCCCTGCATTACGTTGACAACATGTCATCCTGAGACAGGGAATAAGCAGAGAATCGCTGTAAGAGGAGAGTTTAGTTCCATTGAAAGGGAAGCAGTTGCCCAGATAAAAAGTTGATTTTTACCAAGAGAATAGAGACTGGAGATTCCTATAATTACAGCTTGGATAACTATTTGCCCTATGTTACAATGTACAGAGAAATATTATAAGACCAATTACAGGGGGATAGTTATGAATATAAAAAGCTTTCTTAAGTTGGTGGAGATACAGACAAAGGTGGCGAGCATGATTCCGCTGCTTCTGGGGACTGTATATGCAATTTATAGATTTAAAAGCTTCAATACAGTAAATTTTATATTTATGTTTTTTTCGCTTTTGTGCTTTGATATGGCTACCACTGCGGTGAACAACTATATGGACTATAAAAAGGCTCAGCGGACCAGTGGCTATGGTTATGAAACACATAATGCCATTGTAAGGTATAACCTTAAAGTGCCGGCTGTGCTGACGGTAATCTTCCTGCTGGTAACCTCGGCAGCAGTATTCGGGATATTACTGTTTCTGAATACAGGTATTATAGTTCTGCTGCTGGGTGCTCTGTCCTTCGCGGTAGGAATAATGTATTCCTTCGGGCCCATTCCCATATCCAGGATGCCTTTGGGGGAGATTTTTTCCGGTTTTTTCATGGGTTTTATCATAGTCTTTATTTCGGTATATATACATGTTTATGACAAAGGCATACTGACCATAGCATATGCCCAGGGCAGCCTGACTGTCAACATGAGCATCTTTGAGATAATATATATCTTTCTTGTATCGGTAACGGCAGTCAGTGGCATAGCCAATATCATGCTGGCCAATAACATCTGCGATATTGAGGACGACCTTGAGAATAAGAGATATACTCTCCCGGTATTTATTGGCAGGGAGAAAGCTCTGACAGTATTCAAAGGGTTGTATTATATAGGGTTTGTTGTGACAGCAGCGCTGCTGATACTGGGAATAGAGCCGGTAAGCAGTGGTTTAGTTCTGCTCACCCTCATACCTGTCAGAAAGAATATCAAGGCCTTTTACAGGGTTCAGACCAAGAAGGATACCTTTATTTTATCTGTTAAGAATTTTGTGCTTGTCAATTTGATATTGGTGTTGAGCATTGCCGGTACCCTTCTGATAGAAGTGTTATATATATAGAAAGTAATAAAATCTTTACATTGAGCTGTCCCAAAATAGCCAATCTTCACGGATTTATGTCGGATGTAAAATTTCAACAAACTAATTTTATAATTTGAAGAAATTTTACATCCCTAGCTCAATGTAATTAAATTTTCACTTTCTATATAAATAGGAAAAGTTAAGAAAATACAAAAATAGACTGCCAGGGCAGTCTATTTTTGCGCATACAATTTTTCGATTTCCGAAACTGGCAGAGGCCGGCTGAAGAGATAGCCCTGGAGCCTGTCACACTGCTTTTCTCTCAGAAGAGAAACCTGCAGCTCCGTTTCGATTCCTTCTGCCACCACCGTGAGGTTCATACTGTGGGC
>JAUZPH010000454.1 GCA_030706065.1 Bacillota bacterium
AGGCTTTTGCCTTAAAGATGGGAAGCAGTGAGAATAATATCCTCTTGCAGCCATCTGCAGGGGGATTTTTATTTACTTTAAAAGGGATGTGAGGAGGAAAAAGTATGAGAAAGGTTTACATTTTTGCGTACTCTATGTACCGCAGCAGCAGGTGTTATAAGGATAAATCTTGAACCTCTATGACTGGTAGGAGGAAGTTTTATGGGAGATAAGATTATCGAATTTGATAGTACTATTATGTCGGAGGAAGGTCTGAAGAAACTATTGGAAATGCTAAAAACCATTAGATACGGTTCTGTAACACTGGTGGTACAGGACGGGGTAGTGATACAGATGGAGAGAAATGAAAAGATACGCTTTAAATAGGAACTTCCTATTTGTACACAATAATCGTATAAGGTAAGTATAGATAGTTGACCAGATATACTGGAGACTAGGTTTATGCTCGAAGATTGCCAACTTATGCCCTTGTTTAATCAAGGCTTTCGGCTCACTTCCTCGGCATAGCTTAGCCTCCTTTTTATTTTTGGCGTAATCAAAAAATGATTGAGGTGGTAGAATTGTCAAACAAAAAGATTAAGCAGATCGCCATATATGGGAAAGGAGGAATAGGAAAGTCAACAACAACATCAAATATAAGCGCCGCACTTGTGGACGCAGGCTATAAGGTCATGCAGTTCGGTTGTGATCCCAAAAGCGACTCAACCAATACATTAAGGGGAGGAAAATACATTCCTACTGTGCTGGACCTCTTAAGGGAAAAAGGAACTGTAAAGGCTGAAGAGGCCATATTTCAGGGGTATGGAGGAGTTTACTGCGTGGAGGCAGGAGGCCCGGCACCGGGGGTCGGTTGCGCAGGAAGAGGGATAATTACAGCAGTACAGCTTTTAAAACAGCAGAAAGTATTTGAAGAACTGAATTTGGATTATGTAATCTATGATGTACTGGGTGATGTTGTATGCGGCGGCTTTGCAGTACCTATCCGGGAAGGCATAGCAGAGCATGTGTTCACCGTATCATCAGCGGATTTTATGGCAGTCTACGCTGCAAATAACCTCTTTAAAGGAATAAAAAAATATTCCAACACTGGAGGAGCCCTCCTTGGTGGAGTCATAGCAAACTCAATAAATGCTCCTTATTCCAGGGATATAATAGATGACTTTGTAAAAGAAACCCATACCCAGGTAATAGAATATGTACCGAGATCAGTAACGGTTACCCAGGCCGAACTGCAGGGAAAGACAACTATTGAAGCGGCACCAGATTCCGAACAGGCCAGGGTTTACAGAAGGCTTGCCGAGAAAATAGCAAATCACAGTGAATCAAGGGTGCCGGCGCCTCTGGAGGTGAAAGAGCTTAGGGAATGGGCTGCAAAATGGGCGGATCAGCTCCTGGCCATTGAAACAGGAGAGATAAGAGGTGCTGCCGGAGGAATATAAAAAGCAGCTGACTGATTGGGGGAGTAGGATATGATAACCATAAAAAATTTAAGTAAAACCTTCAACACTCCACAGGGAAGGGTTGAAGTATTAAAGGATATAAACCTGAAGATTGAGAAAGGGGATATATTTGGGGTTATAGGCTTCAGCGGAGCCGGAAAATCTACGTTGATAAGATGCATAAACCGACTGGAGGAGCCGGATTCCGGAAGAATATTTGTCGGTGCTAACGAGGTGACTTCCCTCGGTAAAAAGGATCTCAGGGAGGCACGAAAGAAGATAGGCATGATATTTCAACAGTTCAATTTATTTGATTCAAGGACAGTCTTTGACAATATCGCTTTTTCCCTTGAAGTTGCAGGTTATAAGAAAGGAAAGATCAAGGAAAGGGTTGATGAACTTCTTGAGCTGGTGGAGCTCACGGATAAGAGAAATGCATATCCGCTGCAATTAAGCGGAGGCCAAAAGCAGAGAGTAGGAATTGCAAGAGCCCTTGCCAACGAACCTGATGTACTCTTAAGCGATGAGGCGACCTCCGCACTGGATCCTCAGACAACCTTTTCGATACTGGAGCTCCTGAAAAATATAAATAACAAGCTTGGGCTCACCATTCTCCTCATTACCCATGAGCTTGATGTATTGAAGTACAGCACAAGCAATATGGCGGTGCTGGAACAGGGACACATTGTAGAGAATGGACCGACGGAAAGCCTGTTTCTTAACCCAAAGAGCGAGACCGCAAGGAAATTTATAAGTATTACAAACAGTTTTCAGGGCAGGATACAGTACGCAGGAGGTGATGGAATATGACGGATGATCTGCTTCAGATGCTTCTGGAGGGCACCGGTCAAACATTGTATATGGTAGCACTGTCCACATTAATAGCTGTAATCATCGGCCTTCCTATAGGTGTTTTACTGGTGGTGACGGATAAAAACGGTGTAGTACCGCTTCCGAAGATTAACAAGGTCATTGGAACGGTGATAAATATTATACGTTCACTGCCGGAGATGATACTGATAATCGTTTTGCTGCCGCTGGCAAGGCTTATTGTTGGAACCACACTGGGCTCCGACGCTGCCATAGTTTCACTATCCATAGGCTCTGCACCTTTTCTGGCACGAATAATTGAAAATTCACTGAAGGAAGTTCAGTATGGCAAGATAGAAGCGGCAGAAGCACTGGGGGCAAGCCCCTTTGAAATAATAATAAAAGTGCTTATACCGGAGGCTCTTCCGTCCATTGTTCGCGGCATCACCATTGCCATTATTACAATAACAGGCTTTACTGCCATTGCAGGAGCTATAGGCGGTGGAGGACTGGGAAGCCTGGCTATCAGATATGGTTATCAGAGATTCAGGAACGATGTTCTCATTGCCACAGTAATCATATTGGTAATCATTGTTCAATCCGTTCAGCTGATTGGAGATTTAACAGCGAAATTCATAAATAAAAGAAGATTCAAATTTGAATAAGGCTGCGATATTTACATCGCGGGATTTAAAAGAATATATTTAAAATTAAAAGGGGGATTTATAAATGAATAAAAAAGTTATATCGATAGCAATAAGCATGGTTTTACTTGCAGGAGTTTTCACTGGCTGCGGGTCAAAGAGCACCGGGGATTCGAAGACCGTTACAAGCGCAGGCGGTACTAAAGAAGTTACCATAAAGGTAGGAGCTGCACTGGTTCCGCATGCTGAGATATTAAATTTTGTTAAACCGACTTTAAAGAAAGAAGGAATAAACCTTGAGGTTGTTACCCTGGACGATGAAGGCCAGCTGAATCCGGCTCTGGATGAAAAGCAGATTGATGCCAATTACTTTCAGCATGTACCGTACCTTGAATCAGTTTCAAAGGAAAAGGGTTATAACTTTATAGTTGCCGGAAAAGTACATGTAGAACCTATCGGTTTCTATTCGCAGAAGCTGAAATCCATTGATGATATAAAGGATGGTGCCAAGATCGGAATACCAAATAATCCGTCCAATGAATACAGAGCTCTTGTCCTTCTTCAATCAAAGGGGCTGATAAAGCTGAAGGATGGTATAGCCAATTATAGTGCAACACCCAAGGATATAGCGGAAAACCCAAAGAATCTGAAGTTTGTAGAAGCGGATGCTGCACAGCTTCCAAGATCTCTTCCGGATCTGGATGGCGCAGTTATTAACACAAATATAATACTTGAAGCAAAGATAGATCCAAAGACTGCATTATTCAGAGAAGATGCAAATTCACCATATGCCAACGTTATAG
>JAUZPH010000455.1 GCA_030706065.1 Bacillota bacterium
CGTGTATAAAATGCGTATTTCCCATTTACAAATTCCGGGTGGAGCACAACATTTCTCTGCTGCGGCGACGGAGTCTGGATATTCGGCATCCTGTGCCAGGATTTTAAATCCCTCGTTCTTACGAGGGCTGCCTGAGCCACCGCACTGGAGGTGTCCGCCGGAGGGGCATCAGGATCCTTGCTTTCGGAGCAGTATACGCCGTAAATCCATCCGTCCTCATGCTTCACAAGGCGCATATCATATATATTTGTCTCATGTTCGTCTATATCCTCCCAGGCCAGTGGATATCCCAAAAACCTGAAATTATCTATTCCCGTTTCACTCTCCGCCAGAGCGAAGAAGGATTTTCTGTCCAAACCCTCTACCCTTACAACCAGGTAGTATTTACCTTCGAAGTAAATTGCCCCGGAATTGAATGCAGCATTTACCCCCAGTCTTTCCATGAAATACGGATTGGTTTCCTTATTGAGGTCATATCTCCACTCCAGAGGAATATGATGCCTTGTGATTACCGGGTATTTATACCTCTCATATATTCCGTTATAAAAGTCCTCCTTGACTTCATTCCTCCTTCCGATGAACTCCTCATATTTCTTTAACAGCTCGTAATATTTCTCATGTATCATCCTGCTTCATCCTTTCTATGAAATCTGGTTTCTTCATAATAAGAAAGAAAAGAGAACCAACACTCAAAGGTGCAGTTCCCTCTTGTCTGTCGTTAATTATATTCGCGGCTTGGAGACCTCTATTCTCACTTTTCTGCCGCACAGACTCTTTCCTGTACAGTTTCTCATTATATCCTCAACTACTTCCTCGGAAGCATCTATGAATGTAAACTTGTCGAGTATATCGATATTACCAATATCTTCTCTGTTCACATCTGCATTTTTGTTCAGGAACTGAAGCAGAACCTTTGGATCAACCCTGTCCATTCTGCCCAGGTTTACAAAAAGCCTTATAAAGCTCGGTGCTGTATCAAGGTCGTTATCCGAATATTCATAGCTTACTTCCTTGCTGTAAACCATATTCATAAGAGCTGCTGCTACGTCTACAAGGTTGAATTCCTCGTCCAGTTCCTCTGCCAGAGGAACAAACCTCTTGTATTCCTCTCCCTCAAGAGTGGATTTTACTCTGGCCAGCATATTCTTGTATTTTGTCAGGAAGATATCATCTATAGTCGGTATCTCTCTTCGCTTTATTCTGCCTTTGGTTGTCTTCTCTATCATCTTGAGGGTCCTGTATTCCCTTGCAGTTACAAGAGTATACGCTATTCCCTCTTTATTTGCCCTTCCGGTTCTTCCTATTCTGTGTACATAGGATTCCGTATCCTGAGGCATATCATAATTTATAACATGTGATACATTTTCAACATCTATTCCTCTGGCCGCAACATCTGTGGCAACCAGAAACTCCAAATTTCCTTCTTTGAATTTTCTCAGAGTGTTAAGCCTTTGGTTCTGGCCCATGTCTCCATGCATTCCTTCAACATTATAGCCTCTGGCCTGCATGGCCTCAACTACCTCGTCCACGCCTTTTTTTGTCTTGCAGAATATTATGGCAGAGGTTGGTTCATCCACATCCAGTATTCTGCAGAAGGATTCAAACCTGTCTTTCTGCTTTACCTCGTAATAGTATTGTTTTACTGTGGACACCGTCATTGTATTCTTTACTATAGATATGTGCTTTGTATCATCCTTCATATACCGTCTTGCCAGTTTCCTTATTTCATCCGGCATGGTGGCGGAGAAGAGCATCGTCTGTCTGTCCTTGTTGCAGCTGTTTATTATCTCTTCAATATCTTCAATGAATCCCATGTTGAGCATTTCATCTGCTTCATCCAGTACTAAAAAGCTTATACTGCTCAAATCTATTACATTCCTTCTGATGAGATCCAACACTCTGCCCGGAGTACCGACAATTATATCTATACCTCTTCTTATTGCACCGATCTGTCTTTCAATAGGGTGACCGCCGTATACCGGCAGCAGCTTCACCCTTGCATATTTTGCTATCCTGTTCAATTCGTCATTGACTTGTATGGCGAGTTCTCTGGTCGGTGTCAGTATGATGCTGTTTATCCTGCCATCCCGCTTATTCATTCTGCTGAGTATTGGGGCTCCAAAAGCAAGGGTCTTTCCCGTACCTGTCTGAGCCTGTCCTATTGCATCATACCCTTCCAAAAGAACCGGTATTACTTCAGACTGGATATTCGAAGGTTCTTCAAAACCCATATCGTCAATAGCCCTGAGTATTTCCTCTTTTAATCCCAATTCATAAAACTTTTTGTTTTCCATAAGCACTTCTTCTCCTATACAATAATTTATATTTACAGTATTGTAATATTTCCTGCAGCCCCTTATTTCCTCCAAAGTAAAAACTCCATAAGATTAGCTCTTACAGAGTTCTTCCTAAATAATCGTTCAGAAAAACTTCAAACCAGCCTTTGCAGGCAATTAAAGGGTTTAAATAAGCAACTATTACTACTATAACTTCCCATATATTATTCTAAAACAACTCCTTATTTATTATAACAATATTTATTAGAAAAATACAACATTATAGCTTGTTTTTATTTTTTCTGTTCTGCAATTACCAAACAATCCAATACTTATTGGACATAAATCCCGTTCAGCCTCTCTTTCCGAAAGCTATTCAAACATCACCATAATATCTTGTAAGAAACATGGCAACAAACAAGCGTACCAAAAGTATAATATAACGTGGAAATAGTAACCAGGAGTTTCTATCCAAATTAATAGTGTAAAGGGAGGAAGGATATGGACGACGACTTTAAGTACAAGCTTAAAAATCTGCATTTTGCCCTTAAGGACATACTGGATTACTTTGAACGCTGCTCATTAAGCAGACTTGATACACAGGCAGAACAGGCTTTAGAGATAATTTACAACTTTACTGACGCCCTGGCAGAAATCGAAGAATCCAGATATAACAGTACCAGCGAGGACTCCTTTGGAACCTGTAGAAAGGATCCTCAACAGGAGTATGAGGATTTTGACTATATCGATGAGGAAGTGGACATATTTCCCGAAGAGGATACCGAAAACTATGCTGATGAAAAGAACGATCAGATTAAACATTAAAATATACAATTTTTTATTGGACTTCTTCACAGAAGAAATGTAAGGGGTGCTATATTGATAATTCTTCTATAACACCCCTTCACACTTTATTCCAAATACAAAATACTACAGCCTCTGTACGTTTACTGCCATCGGCCCCTTTTCCTTCTCTACAATATCAAAGGTTACTGCTGCGCCCTCATGCAGTTCCTTGTCATTATTGTGCTCCCTTACGCTGTTCTTGTGGACAAATATTTCATCGCCATTATTCCCCGCAATGAAACCGTAGCCCTTATCATTATCAAACCACTTCACCACTCCGGTCTGTGAACTCATTCATTACATCTCCTCGCTTTTTAATCTCTGCTAACTTATTATGTGCCGAGTCCCCACCAGGTATTCAACTTCATAGTACCAATTAAGTGCTCCCATGTATTTTAAACTCTGAAGTCCTATACCCGAGTCAGTCATAATGTCTGCATGCTTAATGCCCTTTCAATAAGATATATGTAATCTTTCACCTTATTCCCATCCGAAGGTACTCCCTCATACCAAAGTTTTCTGTTCCTGTCTTTATTCCCGAAACACCTGGCCTTCAGGATAATTTC
>JAUZPH010000456.1 GCA_030706065.1 Bacillota bacterium
ATTAAAGGCTTCAATACATGCTTCCTACTAGAAAAGGCTTCAAAATATCGTAAACCAAATTTCCTTTGAGAAATTGCATCAATATGAATACCGTCAGGATTAGAAGTTAAACCTGATGCTGTTACAAAGTAACAATTATCTTGTTCAAAAGCAAACTTTTGTAACTCTTGATTAATGAAGTTATATTCAGTACAGCTTTTTCCAAAGCCCTCTTTGCCTAAAAAATCTCCTAAACCACCAATAATAATTGGAATATCCGGAGCATTCAGCTCTTTTCTAAGAGTCTCAATAATTAAGAGTAATTTTTTATAATATACTTTGTAGTTACCATTAACACTGTCAGTTTCTCCTTGATGCCATAGAATTCCTGTTAACTCACTACTTTGCATAGCAAATTCAGCTTCAGTTATTGCATGTCTAAAAAGCACTCCATCTACAGCCCACTCATCCAGTGAACTTCCACCTTCAGCACAGGGAATCAAGCCAATAATATCTTCTTGATTTTGACGACACCATGCATCTGCAAAGGAACCTGCCAGGCTTATTCCCGAAACAGGACGGTCATAATTGATGGGCTCAGTCATCATTTGCCATCTGCCATTACGCAGCATTTGTATTCTTTCATTATAAATCGGGGGTACTTCATGAATAAACCCCCGTCCAGCCATATTTGATTGTCCTAACATTAAAAATGATTTAACCATTTTTTCATCCTTCCCTCTGTTTAACATTTACGAAAAGTTATTTTCAATTCTCAATAAAGGTTAAGTAGTTACTTATTTATTTTATCCTTTGTTTCAGTAGATTTTTCCGGATATCAAAAACTACCTGATTTATCATTAGTCTAATTAGACTAATGACATTTAAATATTATAGTCTAATTAGACTAATTGTCACCTCCATTTCTTCAGAAATAGAGTCATGCTATACTGTTAATAATAACTGAAGAAACGTTATGGTTAATAAATTTTGCTGTAACTTATTGAAAGGAGAATCATTATGTCTATTCAATCCTTCAATATCCAAGTATCTGATGAATTACTGGATGATTTAAAATACAGGCTGGAACATGTCCGCTGGCCTGATCAATTAGAAGGTTCTGCTTGGGAACGAGGTACTGATTTAGATTATTTGCAATCACTGCTTTCGTATTGGCGGGAACAATTTGACTGGCGTGCACAAGAAACCGAGTTAAACCGCTTTTCTCAGTTTCGCTGTAATGTGGATGGAATAGATATTCACTTCGTACATGAGCGTGGTAATGGACCTGGTGCTATACCGATTATTCTTACTCATGGATGGCCTGACAGTTACATTCGCTACCAAAAGATTATTCCTCTTCTCACTGATCCTGCCCATCACGGCGGCGATCCTGAAGACTCTTTTGATGTAATTGTCCCTTCACTACCCGGATTTGGCTTTTCCGGCCACCCTAAACATAGTGGTGTCAACAATCATTATGTTTCTGAGCTTTGGGCTAAACTAATGACTGAAAAACTTGGCTATAATAAATTCGCTGCTGCAGGCGGTGATATCGGTTCCGGTGTTACAAGATATCTGGCATTAAATCATCCGGAGTTACTAATAGGAATCCACCTGACCGATATCGGTATCATTAGAAATCTCATGACTTCACAGGATAATGAGGAACTTTCGGAAGAAGAATTACAATACAAGAAAAGTGCCCCTCTATGGATTTCCAATGAGGGAGGTTATATGTCTATTCAATCCACAAAACCTCAGACTCTTGCATATGGGCTTTCTGACTCACCGGTTGGTTTGGCTGCCTGGATTATTGAAAAATTCCGTGCATGGAGTGATTGTAACGGTGATCTGCAGCAAAGCTTCAGCAAGGATGAACTACTCACTAATATAATGATCTACTGGGTTACAAATACCATAGGATCCTCTGCACGTATATATTATGAAAACACTCATTCTTTACCACCAATGGGCCGTATAGATGTGCCAACCGGAATGGCTCTCTTCCCTGCGGATATATTGCTGCCGCCAAAAGAGTGGGCTATGCGCAATTTGAATATCACCCGCTTTACTACAATGCCCAGCGGTGGACATTTTACTGCCATGGAAGAACCTGAATTTCTGGCCGAAGAAATTCGGGCCTTCTTCAGACCATATAGAACCAAAAACAAAAGGTAATGAACTTGCATCAATATAACAGACAGCAAGAATCCGTTATTACATGGGGAATCTTGCTGTCTATCAAATCGGAGCCGGTTCATTTATTATTTCTTCTTTATGAGTTTTTCAATCAAGGTGAATTTTCGAATTCAATTTATTTTTCAGTATTTTCTTTCAGCATGTTCGCCGCCAGGATTGAACCGATGATTATTAACCCTCCCAATATGCCTCGATAGCTCATTGTTTCTCTAAGAATTATGAAGGAACATACTGCAGTTAAAATCGGTTGTGTGCATTGAAGTATTGAAACTGTACTGGACGAGAGGTGTACTAATGCCGAATTTTGTAATACATATGCAATGCATGTACATGTCAGCGCTAAATAAATAATCACTCCCCAGGCGGCCGGCGCGATATTGGGCACTATACTAAAATCATCAAACACCAATGCACAAATTAGGCTCATACATGCAGTAACACCTGCCTGTGCAGCTGAAATCGTAACAGCATCAAGGGATTCCAATGATTTTTTACCAAACACCAACGAGCCTGACAGTGCTATCGCTGTGACTAGAGCAAAAATATCGCCTTTATTAAATGTAAATCCTCCTTTATTACTGCAAAGTAAATACAATCCGATTATTAAAATTATCTGCAAAGGCAAATACCTGAAATCATATTTCTGATGAAGAATAGCGATGGCGAGCAGCGGTGTAAAGATAACCGGTAAAGACATTAGAAATCCAACGTTGGTAGCAGATGTCCAATTCAATGCTAAATTACAGGTTATATAAGCAACCGCCATACACAAACTTGCCGGAAAATACTGCAGGAACTTGGCTGTTCTCAGTTGGGAGATTAACCTTTTCCCAAAAAAAAGAAAGAAGATAAGCAGAGCTATTGAAAATCGAAAGGTAAGCAGCCAAAAAGGTGTGATACTTTCATACCCTACCTTTGTCAAGGGATTTCCAACACCATAGACCACACTTTGAAGCATTATGAAAGATGCATATTTAATCTTAATAAGTTTTACTCTTCCATTTATAAGCATTTATACCTCCCAAACCTGCGGAAACATCGTCCCCTTGTCCCATTATTTCCGCAGGATCTTATCCATGGCTTTTCCTTTTGCCAACTCATCAATCAGCTTATCCAAATAGCGAATTTCCCGCATAGTTGGTTCTTCGATGTCTTCTATCCGGACACCGCAAATCACACCCTTGATCAAAGAACGCGAAGGATTCAATTGGGGAGCTTCTGCAAAGAAGGTCTCATAGTCTGTCTGCTTTTCCAGCTGCCCTTCAAGCCCTTCCTGGCTATATCCAGTCAACCAGCGGATGATTTCATCGACTTCTGTTTTCGTACGTCCTTTTCTCTCCGCCTTTGCAACTAAAAGTGGATAAACACTTGCTACACTCATTTTATATACATTATGTTTGGCCATAATACATCCTCACTTATCCAGATGGGGAAATTTAAACCCTAAGTTTTCGCCGGAGAAAATATCGAATCTTCACCGATTTTTCCGGATGTAAAATTTCTAC
>JAUZPH010000457.1 GCA_030706065.1 Bacillota bacterium
CTGTACTTATTTTATATTCAAGTATTTTAAAATTGCTGCAGTTATAGCCTGAGCATATTTATCCTGGTAAGCGGAGCCCTTTAAAACCGACTCCTCATTTTTGTTGGTTATATAACCGAGCTCCACTAAAACTGAAGGAGCAGCTGTATTTCTCAATACATAGAAGGTCTCGGCCCTTATCCCTCTATCCTTTAGTTTCAGTGAACTGACTATCTGTGACTGGATAGTGCCTGCCAACTGCTTCGATTTTGCACTTCCTCCAAAATAGTATGTTTCTACACCGCTTATACTTGCATAAGTGGAGCTGTTGTTATGAATACTGATAAACAAATCAGCACCCGCATTATTTGATATGGCGGTCCTGGCCTCAAGGTTTGGCCTTTCGTCAGCAGGGAGATTGGTTTTATCGGATTTCCGTGTATATATTACCTTAATCCCCTTATCTTCCAGGTCCTTTCCCAATTTCAATGCCACCGCCAAGGTATTATCCTTCTCCTTGGACTTTGAAGGGCCCATGGCTCCTGCATCAACGCCTCCATGTCCCGCATCCACCACTACTATGTACTGTTTCTTTTTATTTTGGGAACCGGTATTTACTGTCCCTTTGGTTGAATAGGCATTTATACTGTCTGCAGCCTGTCCCGAACTACCAGTATCAGCCTGCCCCACCCTGTTGATATTAAATCTGTAAAAACTGCTAATACAGAAGATTGCCATTGTCAGTAAAATAAAAATTTTCAACCCCCATGGAACCTGTCTCTTCATATGTCTTCCCCCGTCTTCGATTGTTAATAGCTTGTCCATAATCCATATAGATGTGTGAGTTTATATTTAAATTTATCCAGGATGTAAAATTTCTTCTAAAATAAATTGTATTTCGTTGAAATTTTACATCCGGAAAAATCGGTGAAGATTCGATATTTTCTCCGGTGAATTTGTTAATGTTTAAGCTCACACATCTTTAGCAGCAGAAAATTACACGATCTCTACATATTTCAAGAATATTATATCATATAATTGTAAGATCCGGTTATTTTTTATGCTCCAAAAGCCGGAATACCGTTGGAAAAATTAGAGCCGGGGAAACAACTGTATCCCTCGGCTCATAAATTTATATATAGTCCTTTACTTCCGGGTCCTCCCTCATATCGTTCACGAGATGCTTGATTTCCTGATCCTTTGCCCTGTCCATTACCAGTATTACATCACCGGCTTCAACTATCACCAATTCCTTAATTCCAAAACCTATGACTAGCTTCTCTCCTGCAAATATCATACAGTTCTCACTGTCTTCGAGGTATGTCCTTCCACTGATCTTGTTGCCCCTGAAGTGGGTGAGAAACCTTGAAAGTGCTTCAAAGGTACCTATATCATCCCATTCAAATTCACATTTGATTACATATCCCTTCCTTGTTTTCTGCATTACTCCAAAGTCCACGGATATGCCATCAATAATCTGATACTGTTCCCTTATAACACTCTCCTCATCTTCCAATCCAACGTGCTGGTATATTTCCATAAGATTCTTATAGAGTTTGGGAAGATATTTCTCCATTTCCCTGAGCAGGACATCGGCACGCCATATGAACATACCGCTGTTCCAAAGATATGTCCCTTTAAGCAAAAAATCCTTTGCCACTTCCAGATTGGGCTTTTCGGTAAAACGTTCCACTTTATAGGTGGCCATGCCGGTATTCACTCTGGCGCCCATCTCTATATATCCATAGCCCGTTTCGGGCCTGGTAGGTTCTATCCCAATAGTTACGAGCCCTCGCTTTTTTTCTGCTATTTCAAGGGCCTGTTCCAAGGTATCGGCAAATAATTTTTCTCCTTCAATATAATGATCCGACGGGAAAACCATCATTACGGCATCCTTGTCCCTCTTAAGGAGCTTGACGGCAGAAAGACCAATGCAGGTGGCAGTGGCTTTGTACACTATACTGGCTCCTTTGAGCGCTGTAAATCATGTTTTCTATATCCATAATTATCAACATGTTCTCAGTCACAGGCAAACCTGTAGTATATTTCAATATCCTTTGATTTATTTTCTTTGTTTTCCGAAACAACTATCCTTTCTATGAGCCTCTCTACTGTCATCCGGTCAAGGGATGAAAGACTTAATACTTTATTTATTTCTTCCACAAGTAACTCATAAGGATTCTTTTTATTATACTGTGTTTTTATTTTATCCTGTAATTCTTCTTTTTCCCTTAATAGTCTGTGTTGCTTTTTTTGAAGCAGAGCAGCGGCAGTTTCAAAATTTCTTTGGCTGATAGTCTCATTCATTACCTCTGTGTAGAGCCGCTCAAACTGAGCATCTAGTTTCCTGAGACATCCTTCCAGCCTTTTTAAATCCAGCTCAGGATTTGCAGCCTTTGGCTTAACTGCCGAATACACTTGATCCTTATCAACCATACTGTCTGTGTACTCCAGTAAATCACTTACGATAAGGGCTCTAAGAAACTCTTCCTTAACAGAATGAGATGTGCAAAGTCTACCTCCCTTTTGAGAATTGGAACATTTATAACCTCCATATTTCTTTCGGTAGGACATTCTGCCTTTACACTCCTTACACTCCAGAACACCTGAAAACAGATGTATATTCCCTTCCTTTTGTCTGAAAGTACCTGCTCTTTTTTTTAACAATTCCTGAACTTCCATGAAGGTTTCCTTACTTACAAGGCCTAGGAATTCTCCACCTATTATCCACTGTTTCTCCGAAGTTTTTTCAATTTTTTTTATTTTATAACTTAGCTTCCGGTACCTCTGCTGTACCATAATACCTCCATATTTAGGGTTGGCAAGTATGGATTTTATGCTGTTACTTGTCCATTTTCCATACCTGGATATCGGAAAATTAAGCCTAGCCGAGGGCGGTGCTGTTCCTTTACTGTTCAAGTGTGAAGAAATCCTTCCTATCCCCCACCCCTCGAGATAAAGGTTGAAAATTTCTTTTACTGTCTCTTCAGTTTCATCCTCGGCAGGAACTAATCTGACAGTCTTTACCTTCCCTTCGTATTCCTCTGCAAAAGTATACCCATAGGGGGGTTTACTTGCTATGCTGGAGCCTCTCAGCATCCTCGATCTTAATGCATCTTTAACTCTTCTGGAACAGTCTTTAATGTACATTTCATTCAGTATATTTTTAAAGGGTATGATGTCATCAAAATCATTTATGGTGTCTACATTATCAAGAATAGAGATAAATCTTACTCCCTTAATCTTAAAATAATCTTCAAGGTAATAGCCTGCGGCGGCATAGTTTCTTGCAAACCTTGACAAGTCCCTGGTCAGCACAAGGTTTATTTTACCTGCCTCCACAGCCTCCATCATCCGCTGAAAGCTTTCCCTTTCAAAGCTGGAGCCTGAAAATCCGGCATCTTCATAGACCTCAATCAGATTATAGTAAGCAGTGTCATCATCCATATTCTTGTCCGATAACCACTTTTTGAGGCTTTGTACCTGTGCCGGTATGGACTCCTGCTGCTCTTTTTTCTCCGTTGATACTCTGGCATAGATTGCAGTATTCCAAACCTGCTTCACTTGTTTTTCCCTCCGCCGTATTGTTGTGCAATCCTCTCATTATAATACTCATTATCAAACTTTTTACTGCCGCTGTTTCTCATTGAGTTATAATAATTCAGTTTTTTCATTAC
>JAUZPH010000458.1 GCA_030706065.1 Bacillota bacterium
AGAAATACTCCCCATTAACGAATCTTCCATTAAGGTAGTGCCTTTCATCTATTACCTCGATGGCGAAGACTTTATTATTGTGGTCACAGACACGAAACACCGCCTTTTCCTCTCCTGAACCCAACAAAAACGATTCCCAATCCGGATCTTTGAAGATAAGGTTCCCGTTTGAGAAGTTCATATCGGATATAACTTCATGATGATAGGAGGTAAAATCCTCCTTCCTTATCTTTTCTACAACCCTAAGCTCCTCCCCGGACTGCAGTTTTATCTCCGGATAACCCTCCTCAGACATCTCAAACTTGAAATCTTCATTATTATCTGAAACCTCTGCAGGAACATCTTCATCGCCGTCCAAAACCACTACCCTAAAATATTCATTGTCGTCCAAAAATTCCATCCTCCTATACTGCTACAGACTACCTTCTGCAGACCTGATCTTATATAGAATTAAAGGTTTCTCTCATTACTCGCCACATTAAATCAATTGACAAACGGTATTTATTATCCTGTCGGGCTTTATAAGTGATTTTTCCGGCAGCCCTTTCTTTCTGTAATCATTCCAGATAGAAAAGATGCCAACCTTCTGTGGTGCTTCAACATCCCAAAGAAGGTTGTCTCCCACCATCCAGGCCTCATGAGCCTTAAGCCCAAGTTTCCCAAGGGCCAATTCAAAGACCCGGGGATCCGGCTTCCCATAACCTACCTCTTCTTCTATAAGACAGACCTCAAAATAGTTCTCAAGAGAGAACCTGGTCAGCTTTCCTCTTTGTTCCTTTGAGGTACCGTTGGTAATCAGGGCCATCCTTATGCCCAGATTCTTCAACCTTTCAAGTGTACATACTGTATCTGGAAGCAGATGGATCATTTCTCTTTGCCGCCTGCTGTAGTTATCTGCCAGTTCAAAGGCTGCTCCTTCATCAAAATACTGCAAATTTTCCATTGCCTGTTTCACAATTTCCCTTCTGGCTTCTAGAATGTTCAACCTTCCTGTTCTATGCCTTTCCGGATCACTCCAATACCATTTTCTTACTCTTCCGATTACCTCAAGAAGAGTTTTGCTGCTGTAAGGAGTTTGCATTTTATCAACAAAGGAGCAGCACGTTTCTTCCCAAGCAGCTTCCGTTACCCCATCAAAGGAAATTAGTGTGTCATCAAGATCAAATAAAATCGCTTTTGGATACATTTTTGTCCTCCAATCTAATCTCTATTCATCTGTTAGCCTGTACACAAAACTAGGAATCCGGCGCCCTTTTATGAGAAGAGATTCTACTTCACCGATCAATATAGCACCCATCTTTATATAAAATTCCTTGGCATGAGGGCTTGTCACTATTGAAAATTCCTTAATACCCAGTTCTTTGCAGCGTAGAATCAGATGGTTCCAAAGAAGTCTTCCATAACCGCTCCCAATAAATTCAGGCTTAATAAAAAAGTATTCCAGGGAAGTCTCCACTTCCCGAATCTCTATACTATAAAATCCAATAATCTCTCCACCTCTTTCCAGGACATAGGTCGGATATGAACTGATAAACTTCTCCGTCAACCTATAGGTAGATTTGAACTTTTCCATATATTCTTCATCATAACCCCAATAACCTTCGGCTTTGGCCGCCAGGTCCGACAAAACTTCATGCTCATCTGCTGAGGCACTTCTTATATTCAACACAACCCATCAATCCCTTCCTGCTTATAACGGACGGTATCGTACAATCACTTTTTTCCTAAAACAAAGTAGTGCCAAGACCCATGTTTGCTTCCTTCTATAATAACATCCTGAACGTGCCGTACTGTTATTATCTTGAAGCCGGACAGCAATTCCTCTATCAATCTTTCGTCCGCATGGAAATGTGGAACATTATTTTCAGGGCCATCTTCCAACTTTATTATTGTATTAAAATCAAGCATGGGTAAGCCGCCATCTTTAAATATAGATGCACTCTTGGAGCAGAAGGTTATATAGAACTCAGCCCCATCCTTCAGTACGCGCTTAATTTCCGATAGTATTCTTACTATGCCTTTGCTGTCCGTATGAGATATTACATGATATGCCAGCAGACAGTCGAAGGTATTGTCTTCATAAGGCAGCTTCATTATATCGCTTACTTCAGCAGTAATACTCAGTTTTTCTTTAACAGCCCAGTCCCTCAATCCATTTACAGCAACCTCTGAAAGATCGACGGAGTTTACTTCAAACCCTGCCTTGGCAAATTGAATGGAATGTCTTCCTCTTCCGCAGCCCAAATCCAAAAACCTGCTGAAGCCCTTCTCCTTCCAGCGGTTTATCAGATAGTAGGAATCCTCAGACGGCGTATACCAGACCTTGTCCGAATTCCTATTCCAATCCCAGGCTTTTGATATTTGTTCCATATTCTATCTCCCTTTCTTCCCCAACAGCAGCGCCCAGCAGAAATCCTTTCCGAACATGCTGCCGTCAGTTATTTCTTTCATCTCTCTGAATTCTTGGAATTCAAAGTAAGGTTCAAGAACCGCCCTGAGCTTATGCTCTGAAAAGCCGAGTCCTCCATGCATGGAGCGGTCTCTATATACATCATAATCTGAAACGTTTGCCCCGCCTTTTAATTTGAAGCAGGTTAATGCAAAATAACCTTCGGGCTTAAGGGCTTGATATATAATCTGCAGATACTGCTTCCTTCTGTGAGGTTTTATATGATGGAGACACCCTGCATCATAAATATAATCATAGTAATTAGTCTGCAGCTCGAAGTCAAATATAGACTGACAGTAAAAGCTTATATGTACCTTTTCCTCTGCTGCCACCTCTCTCGCCCACTCAATTGAGGCTTCGGAGAAATCCACTGCATCCACCTGAAAGCCCAGCTTTGCAAGATATATGGAATTTCTGCCGTTTCCGCAGCCGATATCAAGTATCCTGCCTGGCTTGAATATGCCGCTGCGGACATATGAAATCAGGTTTTCATCGGGAACTCCCTTAAAGAAGGGAACATTTCTCTCCTTGTTTGAATAAAAGTCATCCCACCACTGACCGCCTCTGTATTCCAATAGGTTGTCCAGCATCACCAATATATCCTCATCCGATTTTATGATTTCCTTATCAAATTCTTCAAGCATCTTCTTCTCCTTAACTTAGAGTTCTTTTTTGTTCACATTCAACTCTTTTATTGTCTTTACAATCCAGCCTGTACACCCACATATAATGGTTGAAAGCGTGATAGTCGCTGCAACAATTACTGCAGAAATTTCATCTGTATCGAACACTGACTGTAAAACAATAAGTAATAGAAATGCAAGAAAACCACCTGCAGCAGCGGATAAAAGTATGATTACAGAACTTCCTCCCGCTCCTTCAGGCACATCTGATTGCCCTAATTTCTTATTGTCATAATACAAATATACGCAGCCTGCTATAATCACTAATATTACAACCGCCAAACCAACCGTCATATCAAAAACTCCCCCTTATTAGTCAACCTTTATAACATTTTCATACTTTTATTCCTTATTATACAATTATACCATATTGTTCAAGCCCACTAAAATAAAAAGGCCTGAGACAGGCATAATTAAGCCTATGCCCCGACTCAGGTTTCTTTTTTAAATCTTTTTCGTCATAATGCTAACCTACGTAATCCTTCACCTTAAAGATTATATTTTCTCACAGTCTACAGGTCCC
>JAUZPH010000459.1 GCA_030706065.1 Bacillota bacterium
GGTAGGAGTGTCAAGGGTGGCAAAATCGCTTCTCAGGCTGTCCTTATCCCTGCTTGTTCCGGAGGCCTCTCCGAAGAGGGCATAGCTTATGGCGTCGAATATAGTGGTCTTGCCTGCTCCCGTAGGCCCGGTGACCAGGAAGATGTTCTTTTCCTCCAGCTTTGCAAAGTCGATGGCTTCTTCACCGGCATAGGGTCCGAAGGCGCTCATGGTCAATTTTAACGGACGCATATTACATTGCCTCCTTTTCTACTGCTTCTATGACTTCACTGATAATATCGAGCCTATCCTCGGACAATTGCCTGCCGACTATAGCACCGTAGAATTCCTCAAAGAGCTCAAGCTTTGACTTTGTATTATGGCCTGCAGCTGCAGAGGTTCTCGAAAGCTCTTTTTCCGTCAAGGTCTCCCTGCGGAGTCCCATTATATTCGGATAAACGGCACGGAGTTTTGAGATTGGATCTACAAGCTCCCCCTCATCCGTAAGAACGGCGTATACGTAATCCTCCACATTATCGCAGCTGTATACACTGGGACTAATCAATTCATTCAGTGGACCCTTTATAATCCTTATGTCTCTTCTGGAATTCAGCGCCTTGAAAGCTGTTGTCACTTCACCGTTTCTGTCCAGATTAACGATTGTAACCCCCTTTATATGATTGGCCTCGGAAAGGGAGTATTTTAAAAGAGAGCCGGAATACCTCATTCTCTCGCTTCCCACCTTCTGACGGCTGTGGAGATGGCCCAGGGCTGTATAATTGAAACAGTCAAAGTATTTTCCGCTTATGAGGTCCGAACCGCCTATGCTTAGAGGCCTTTCGGAATCACAGATTTTAAGTCCTGATCTTTCACCATCAATAATGATATTCTCATCCCTGCCTTCCTCCGGATCTGCCATAAAGGTTATGTATCCATGTGCAACCATAACATGCTTTTCGTCAGCCTTCATATTCTGCTTCAATCTTTCAACGACTTTTCTCATTGCAATGTCATGGCTTGAAATCTCTTCATCCTTATAGATATGTCTTACTTCCTTGGGGTCCGCGTAGGGTACAAGATAAAAGTTCACCGGACCGAATTCATCCTCCAGAACAACTCTCTTGATTTCACTGCTGAAGGTACCCGCTATATGTAAGCCATGTTTAGTTAGAATATTACTGGCAAAGGACAATCTCTCTGCGCTGTCGTGATTGCCTGCAATAGCGAGTATGGGAACATTCAATTCCAGTAATATCCTGCTGAAGATATCGTCCAAAAGCTCCACTGCCTCCACCGGCGGTATGCTCCTGTCATACAGGTCCCCTGCAATAACCAGGGCATTTGGGCGCTCTTCTTCTATTATATTTATCAACTGATTCAGAACAAACCGCTGATCCTCAAGCATGCTGAATTCGTTGACTATCTTTCCGATATGCCAATCTCCGGTATGGATAAACTTCATAACACGCAATACCTCCTTATAAAATACTCATTTATATTAAAAAACAAAATAAACTCAAAGAACCTATATGTCCATTTTAACATATAGGTTCCACCTTTTGTGGTACAATCTGAATTTTGGGACTTGCCTATTTATTCCCTCATTGCCGTAGTTACCCTTATATATTAATAACCTTTTTTACAACTTTTATAACAAGGGTCTTATCTTCTTTTTCGTATAGATAGTTATCTTTACCGTCCGCTTTAAGGCCCTGCCACCAGCTTCCGGTAAGGGTTTTGACAAGCTTGATCCGTGCAAGGTTCCTTGTATTACGCCTGATTATTGACTTCTGGTCCTCCAGCCGCCTGTTCAGCTCTTCCACATTTCTCTCCCAGCCTCTATCTGTGATGTATTTGATAGCTCGGGCCATTACGGTTTCGGGGCCGTTAAGCTTTCTGTTTCTGTCTTTCATCTTGCTTATCACCGCATCTACCTTCGGCAGGGTACTGAAGCCCTTAATTGAAAATTCGAAGAACCTGCACTGGTACTGGTCCTTTCCTTCAATCACTATTTTGTTATCTACACCGTGATATATTCCATTCTGATCAATGCTGTAGGAATTCAGAAGCTCCAGCTGCTGTTTGGTAAACGTCTGACCTGTGTGAACAGTAACCTTTCCCGCCTTTTCAAGGTAATATTTTAATACCTTTTGCTTGCATTCTGCAGCTCTCTGAGCAAAGCAGGCCTCCAGAATATAATCAAGGCTGTCATTCTTCAGAATATAACTTCTGCTTATCACAGGAATTTTGGCAAGATTGAGTTCAATGAGGGTATAGCCCTGATAGGGGCATTCAGTATTATCAAGAACGGAGAAAAAATCCCTAATTCCCAACCCCTTCAGGTATTCCATTGTATTACTGGAAACAAGGGCACGAAGTGTATCCATATTCATTTCGCCGTCCTTAATGATTGTCTGTTCCCTGAACATCTTTACCGGCATATTATTATTTTTGAAACCGGCAGCCTTAGCCTGTCTTGGGTTTATGGCAGCAAACCCGTGAATTTCATATCTTATGGAGACATTCAGTTTCTCCTTGGTGAAAACCAAGTCGTTGAAATCTGCTGTTACCCAGCGGGACCGGTCAATCTTAAAGACATTGTAGTTATCCACTACTCTTTTGCCTATCCTTCTGTATTTATCGGAGGATAAAGGGATATATCTGTCGCCGTTAGTTCCGAGGACTTCCAGCAATTCCATGAGGCAGGAATTTCTCTGCAGGGCTTCTTCTTCTGACAGACTTCCCTCAAGGAACCTGGCCCTGCACCAGAGTCTGGCAGTTAAATTAAGCTTTTTATCATGGGCTGCTGCCAGAAGTGTATCCGCACAGCTTTGGCGTTCCTTTGCAGTGAAGGCATTTAATAATAAAACAGTGAGATATTTATCCTTAAGAGTCTTCTGAACTATTTCCAGAGCTGTATCAGAGTTTCCTTTGTAGTATTCTTCATAGGCAAAGGTATATAAAAGACCCTCAATATGCTTTGTGGTAAGACTGCTCTTAATTTTTGCAGTATTGTAGACCTGATCATTAATATTAAAGAAAAAATCTTCTTTTGAAGGGTGTATAATATAGAATTTGTTTTCGGCCTTGGAGGATAGGCTTGAGTCTAAACTATCCTTTTCCAGCCTGGAGTTCACCCTTGTCGTATAAAGTATGGAACTTCCTGGACATTGGAGTTTAATTCGAGCAGTGCAGATATTTTTTACTGATTTAAGGTTTTGAGCGAAAATAGGCAGATATTCATTAATCTTTGAGCTGTGGGCATGTCGACCAAATTTCGATAGGGAAGCTAAAGCTTTGAGAAAATTGGAGTTATAATAGCCCCCATAGCCGATGGTATTAAAGGAAAGTATTCTGTCTTTAAACTCCCTAAGAATCAGTTCAGTCCTGGTCTCCTCTTCCTTGACTGACCAGGGAACTACAGGCTCGCCATCGGTAAAGAGGGTAACCACAAAATTGCTGCAGAGTTCGGAGAGTTCCTCAACAATCTCTTTTGTCTCTGCCATTACTTCCGAAAAGCAGGTAGTTCCATAGGTTGATTTAAGCTTATCCAGCTGCTTTCCAAGGGCCGGGTCGGAAGGAGAGGCCCCCTTTAACAAGACCTTATACAGCCCAGGGCCTGAAAACCAGAGTATTGTCAGTAAGTCCTTTTCTTTCATCACATTTA
>JAUZPH010000046.1 GCA_030706065.1 Bacillota bacterium
AATGAGACGGCTTTTCATCTTCCAGCAGGGATTTTGATATTTCAGTAAAATAATCTCTAATCATACACATCTCTCCCTAAAAATAATAGGAGCGTTTACGCTCCTTATTATTTTCACTTATATGTCATTTTTTCATGCATCACTCTAACACATTTATTTTGTTGCTCCGGCTTCCGATGTGACTATTCATGTGTCACTGCCCGCATTCGGCATTGACGTCTCCGCCACACTTCCTCCGTTATTATTAGAATTCCCATACTTTTTCACACGGCTACTTGGTATTTGTATTTGCTTCGCCGGTACTTGGATTCTTTGGTGTTGTATTTGCTTCACCAGTACTTGGATTCTGTGGTGTTGTATTTGCTTCACCGGTACTTGGATTCTGACCAGTAGAACCTTGGTTGGCATCGGCAGTAGCAGGATCCTTCGTACCTTCTGGGGTTACAGCTGGTGTCTTCGTCTTTTCAGCCTTCTTATAATCACTCAATACTGATTGGAAGGCCTTTATGTTAAGATTTTTTACATCCAATTCTTTATCCGAAAAGATAAAATCATTCATAACCTGTGCATTCTGATCTCTATCCATGAGTAGATACCAGGCGCCGTTATACATTCCACCCCAACTGATTTGATCAACCGGTATTTGGAGGTCTTCAATCTGAATTGGCCTCATCTGGTAAACAGTATAAGCTAAATTCAGCAGTTCTGTGGGTTCCAGATTTGTCTTTACACACTTAAGCATAGGATCCATCAGTTTTGGATATTCTGTTGCTGACATTGCCTGCATCTTTTCAATAAGAAGCTGCAGTACTTGTCTTTGTCTCCCGGTCCTTGCATATTCAGTATCCGTATGTCTTATTCTGGAATAAGCAAGAGCCTGCTGTCCATCAAGATGCTGATACCCCGACATTGTAAGGGGAGGTGATTTTACAGCGTCTGTTTCTCCGATATACTTGTTAATTTCGCTTATGTCCTTCTGCTTGATATCTACATCTATGCCGCCGACGGCGTTAATAACATCCTCAAAGCCCCAGAAGTTAATTATAATAAACTTGTCCAGTTTTATTTTGAAATTAAGCTCTATAGTCTTTGTTAAAAGCTCCGGCCCTCCAAAGGCATAAGCGGCATTGATTTTCTGCGTACCATGATTAGGTATGTCCACATATGAGTCACGCATGATAGAAGTGAACCTTACTTTTTTAGTATTATCATCTATTGTAGCAATTATTATCGAATCCGAACGTGATCTCTCATTTAAAGTTCTTGCATCCGTACCAATCAAAAGAATATTCGTTATTCCCTTTTGTTCAGAGTACAACGGAGGCGGAACCTCAACCTTCTCAAGATTCACACCCGGCTCACTCAGGGGATTGGACTTCAAATCCCAGTGAACCTGATTTCTCATATGTAGAATAAACCCTCCAACTGCCAAAACAATAGCCAGTACAACAATTCCCGAACCAAAGGCAACTCTCTGTTTTATACTCATTCTTTTAAAGAAATTCCCGATACCTCTTAAAACTTTCCTCAAACCATACACCTCCATAAACACATCAAACAGTTATATATACGTATTTTGTTTTACAAAGTTACAAACAGCACAATATTTCATTATTATATGAACCTTTATATTATAATATATTCTAACAATATAAATCTACATAAAATTACATGATAATATAGCAATTAATTCCAAAACATTATTATCTCTTAATACTATATAACCTTTAACAAGTAGTGTCAATCTTTATGTGAAAAACAAAAGCCCTTAAAATTCAAGGACTTTGTTGAAAAAATCATCAATTTTGTAGCTATTTTGCCTTAGCCCCGGAAGCGCCACAGCTTTTCAATATTTTTTTCATGCCGTCAGTTACCTTTACAGTTCCGTCCATCATGACCCACATAGCTTCTACTCCGGGAAGGCTTTCCACAAGCGCGCGCCCTTTATCGTAGGGCAGCATAAATACTGCACTGGACAGAAAATCTGCCATTCCTGAATCCTGTGTTACTATGGTAACCTGATGAAAATAGTTAGCAGGCATAAGGGTGGTTGGATCTATAATATGATGATAGACCTTGTCACCTACCACATAATATCTCTGATAATCTCCGCTGTCCACCACGGAGGCATTGTTTAAAAACACCGTATCCAGTGTATTCCCATCATCGGACACTATGGACTTGTTGGGGTCCTGTATGCCTACTCCCCAGCGTTCTCTGATGCCGTCAAGAGGTTTGCCAAGTATTCTGACATTTCCTCCTGCATTAATGATTCCGGAGGTAAAGCCTGCAGCCATCATTTCTTTTGCTACTATCTCCGTGGAATATCCCTTTGCAATGCCACCTAAATCGAGGCTCATACCTTTATCTTCAAGATACACCGTGCTGTTTTTTTCGTCTACTATGACCTTGTCTATGTCTGTATGCTTCATGGCCTCCTGCAGATCCTTCATAGGAGGAAGTTCTGCGTTGTCCGGGTCACTTATTCCTTCTTCCCTGTAATCATGCCAGATACTCAGCACTGAACCAAGGGCAATATTTTTCAAGCCCCCGGTACGCTTGCACCATTCCTTCGAAAACTCGATAATGTCCACAAGCTGCTTATCAACCTTAACAGGTTTTATTCCTGCATTGTCATTTATGGTCTTTGCATTGTTCAAGCCATCATAGCTATTATATATGTCAAATAACTTATCTAGCTCCTGGTACCGCTTATGGATTTTATCCATATAGGAGTTAAACTCCTCCTGAGTCTTTGCATAGCCTACTACCATAATAATAGTGTCAAAGGTATCATAAAAGGAATCCTGGTATTTTTTATACTCGGACTGAGGTGTCTGAGACGTCTTGCTGCAGCCTGTAAAGATAGAAGCAGTCAGAATTATTACCATTAGAAATGCTGCTATTTTTTTCATCATTGCCCTCCTCATGTACAGTAAAAGAGAAACTAAAATATAAATCCAACCTGCATAAAACTCCCCCACTAACCGTGGAGGAGTTTCACTACATAAACTTTTTATCTCAAATTACTTTGCATAAGAATAAGCTTCTGCTGCTGCAGCTATATAATCCGTAACGGAAATGGATACTGATGAAGTAAGTTCAGCGTCATCAGCTATTCCTGTCTCAGTTCCTACTGTTTTAGTCTTCAATGACTTGATCTGAGAAGCAGTCTTTCCTACCATCCACTTAGCCAAAGCATCAGCCTGCTGGTACCATTCCTTTTTAATCTTGGAAGCTACTAACATTCCATACTTTTCCTTAAGCTCGTCCTTTGACTGATACAATGCAGTCTTGTCAGAAGTAACCTTGCCATCCTTGCTGTAAGCAACCTTAGTCTGGCAGTTGTCAACTATGGCAGTGAGAACCTTGCCATCTTTATCGAAAGCAGCAGCAACAAGGGAAGTATCAGTTTGAGCTACCGGGAGAACTTCTTTTCCGGCAGAATCGGTTCCATAGGATTTGGAGCTTGCTAGAGAAACTACATGTCCAAGACCAACCTTGTCAACATCACCGGTAACAGCTACTGTAGCCTGAGAAGCTTCATCAACTGCTGCAATAAAGTCTGTTACAGAAATACTAACTGATGATGTAAGATCTGCATTATCCGGGACACCTGATTCAGTACCAACTGTCTTGGTCTTCAATGCTTTGATATCTGCTACTGTCTTACCCTTCATCCAATCTTCAAGGGCAGCAGCCTGCTGAAACCACTCTTTCTTTATCTTGGAAGCACTTAGCATTCCGTACTTGGCACCAAGCTCCTTCTTTGTCTGTGCAGGCGTCTTGATATCGGAGGTTATCTTCATGGTCTTATCGAAGTTTACCTTTGTCTGAGCAAAGTCGAAGGATATCTTCTGAACCTTGCCATCCTTGTCAAAACCAACGGCAGCGATAACTGTGTTTACCTGTCCGGTTGGCAGCACATCTTTACCATCCTTGGTTCCAAGATCAGTGGAACTATCAATTTTGGTTATGTGTCCAAGTCCAAGCTTGACAACACCGTTACTGCTTGTAGTAGTGCCGGGTGTTGTTGTTGCTGGCTTTTCAGACTTTGAAGAACAGCCAGCAAACATAGCAGCCGCAAAAACAGATGCTAAGAGAATTGATAATGATTTTTTCATGTTTTACCCCATCCTTTTAAACTGGTTTTATTTATGTACAATTGAATTTTAACACATTGTTAATATATTGACAATATTTTTAGGAAAATTTTTTTAAAATGTGTCAATAATTCCATGTACAACCTATCCTAGTATGTATATAATTTTATAAAACTCCTACCGATATCCAATATTTTTAGACAGACAGGTGATTTGTTTAACCTAACACCACAGCCCCGGAACAGTGATCTCTGAATCAGGTAAAGCTATTTCTGTTTAAATTTTGATATATCCCCTAAAATGTCGATATTTTGCATACTTCAATAGTCTTTTCTCTTTTTTTAGATTATATTTAATTTTGTATCAAAATCAGCCTTGATATTGTAGACTTTTCTAAGAAATTAAAGTAGAATTATCTATGAGTTTCTCACTTGAATGTTTTATATAAATACTCAATCAATGGTGATGGAGGGACGGTAATGAAATTAAAAAAATATGATTTTATCGTGCTGTTCTTTTTAGCGGCACTTACCATACTTTCTATAGCTGTTCCTTTTTTGACAGCGAAAAATTATGCTGAAAAGCTCGTAGTTATTCAAGTATCAGGAAAGGATTATAAATCAGTTCCCCTTAACAAGGATATCACAATTCCCATAAGGAATGGCAGCAACTACAACCTGATTGTTGTTAAGAATAACTCAGTCCGGGTTGCCGAGGCAAATTGTCCTGACAAGCTCTGTGTCAAGGATGGTGCCATATCAAAACCTGGCCAAGTATTGGTCTGTCTGCCAAATAAGGTTGTTGTTATGATAAAAGGTGAAGACAAAGAACAGATTGATACCAATTCTTTCTAAAATGTAAAACAGTCTTTCTTTAATGAAGGGAGTATCGATATGAAAAAAATGCAGAGGCTTACCTTTATTGCCGTACTGGTTGCTCAAGCCCTGGTATTGTATATAGTGGAAAGCATGATTCCCGTTCCCTTTATCACTCCGGGAGCGAAGCTTGGATTATCAAATATTGTAACTGTTACTTCTCTATATATTTTTGGCCTTAGAGATACCTTTGTTGTAGTAATTTTGAGAATACTCTTGTCTACCTTTTTTGGCGGAAATATTTCAAGCCTCATATACAGCATAAGTGGAGGCTTGCTGAGTTTATTCTTTATGTGGCTGGTAAAGATGCTGGGCAAGGATGATATAAGTATACTGGGCGTAAGTATCACCGGTGCCTTTTTCCATAATGTAGGTCAGGTATTGTCTGCTGCAGCGATGATTGAAAACATCAATGTGGTAATTTATCTGCCGCTGCTTACCATAGCCGGTGTGGGCACAGGTTTCTTTGTAGGTCTTACAGCCAATTATTTATTGAATGCCCTAAAGAAGCTTCCGATTTACAGGATGTTCGACAGCGGCAGGCTGTAAAATGTAGAATATTTAGATTCCTTTCCGGTTAAATTATAAGTAAGCAAACTAGATTTAAAAATGGATATAAACCGGAGGTAAAAATATGGACAATAACAAATATCGGGTAAAGGAAGAGCACAAGAGTAATGCGGAACTGAGGAAGATGTTCCCGAAAGACGGAGAAGACTTAGGTATAATTGACGGAAAAAAAATCGGGTCCCACGAAAACGGCAACAAGTTTACCAAGCATTCAAAGCTTTCTCACAATCAATAGTTGTTCTGTGTAACCACGCTTCTTAAAATGGAAATATCCGTTTTTAAGAAGCTTTTATTATGATAAAATAATATAGGGAAACAACTTCAACTATAAACTTATATATGGTCAAAAAGCGTTGAAGATTCGCTATTTTGACCATGTATAGGTTAAGCTTCCGTAATGTTTCCCTTTATAGCTGCAGAAATTTATAATTGAATTTATCTCCTTCGAAAAATCGTTGAAGATTCGATATTTTCTCAGGAGAATAATTAAGGTCTAAATTTCCGCATCCATAGTTAATATAACAAAATGAAAGAGATAAATTCTTAACAGGATTTTGCTTTCTATAAGGAAAGGATACTATCTATGAAAGATAAAGTGTTGGAACTGCTGTCAGAGACCGAGTATGTTTCCGGAGAAGATATCAGCCGGAAGCTCGGTATAAGCAGGGCTGCCGTATGGAAAAATATAAATTCGCTGAAAAGCGAAGGTTATATAATCGAATCATCCACCAATAGAGGCTATAGGATTATTAACCGCCCGGACATCCTGACTTATGAAGAGATACTTCCCTTTTTATCTACTGCATATATTGGCCGAAAGGTCCTTCATTTTGAATCTCTGGATTCCACCAATACCCGGGCCAAAGAGATTGGCAGCGGCAGTTTTGCGGAAGGCACTGTGATAGTCAGCGAGGAACAGCTTTCCGGAAGAGGGAGGCTCGGCAGGAGCTGGTCTTCACCAAAGGGGGCAGGAATCTGGATGTCCCTCCTGCTTAAGCCGGAAACTCCCCCTACAGAGGCCTACAAGGTTACAATTATTGCTGCTGCTGCGGTACACAAGGCCCTGTCAGAGGAGGGCGTCGCCTCATTGATAAAATGGCCCAATGATATAGTATTGAATGGAAGGAAAATTTGCGGAATACTGACGGAAATGAGCGCAGAGTTCAGCAGAATAAATTATCTTGTCATGGGCATAGGTATAAATGTTAATACTACCTTGGAGGAGTTTCCCGAGGAGATCAAGAACAAGGCCTCTTCATTGAGGGCTCAAACGGGTAGGTCCTTCAACCGGAAGTCAGTCATGTCTCGGATACTAAATAACCTTGAAATCTTCTACGACCTTTTTCTGCAGCAGGGCACCATTGAGCCCTGTATAAAGATATGCAGAGAGAATTCTGCTGTTATCGGCAGGCAGGTGCTTCTTATAGAGGGGAGCAAATCAAACCCGGTAGAGGTTCTGGATATAAACGACAAAGGCCACCTGTTAATCAAGGATGGCAGCAGTATACGGGAAATCCTTTCCGGTGAAATATCCCTCCGCGCAATGGATGGATATATATGACAAAATCACCCTGCCAGCAAGAATTACTGTCAGGGTGATTTTCGTACTTTTGTAATTATCTGTATCCCAGTTTTTTCAATTGAGGTATTATCTTCTGCGCCAGAAGAGCCGCTATTATACATTTCAGAATGTCTCCGGGCAGATACACAAGGAATCCGCCCACGAAAGCCGCCCTTAAGCTCAAATGTGCACTATACGACAGATAAGGAACCCCAATGGCATAGTCCAATAAAACCCCAATCATGCAGCACAGGAATAAATATGGTACTTTTCCCTTGACCCTGTCGGATATATATCCAATTACGAAGGCCGCAGGAGCAAAACCAAGAAGATATCCAAAGGTAGGATAACTTATGTATTGAAGTCCTCCTCCTTGTGTGAATATTGGCACGCCGCAAAGTCCGATTATGAGATATACAATCTGCGACAATGAGCCGTAGAGGCTTCCAAGAAGCATGGCCCCCAGTGCTATAAAAAAGAACTGCAGGGTTATTGGCGGACTGGTTGGGATTTTGATAAAGGCACCTATAGCTGTGAGTGCAGTAAATAGCGCTGTAAGAATCATCATTCTTAAATCAAGTTTCATTATAATCCTCCTGTAACATTTTCTTATGTACACATAAATGCGTGGGTTTATATTTCAACTTATCACCTGTAATTAATTAATCAATGCCTAAACTCACACATCTTAATTAATTATACATCTTGAGAAGATGATTGTAAACCCATATCATTATTCCGGTTTACAATGTTAATTCTCATTTATGCTGCTGCCTGCAAAAAAGAAAGCCCAGCCAATGGCTGAGCCTAATTTAAAAGGTCATGAACATGGAATTATAATCGCTGTTATCAAGCGGCATATTTATTTCATCACAACCACTGACCATATTCTTTTGTTTGTTCTTCTCAATCCTCAGGTATTCGTAATACATTCTTCCGTTTCCGTTATGGCTTACAGCCTCTTCCAGATACTCCATATCCGTAAAGGAACTTTCCACCTTTGAATGATTGCCCCTTTCTACCATACTACCACTCCTTAAAATTCATAGATGATCTCATTAATGGGTGCCCCTGGTGCAACCATGGGCAGTACCATGTTTTCCTCATGAATTACGCATTCTACAATAACAGGTTCATTTAGCGACAGTGCATACCTAAGCGCCTCTTCCACCTGTTCCTCTTTTTCTACTCTTACCCCTTTTATTCCATATGCTTCTCCCAGTTTGATGAAATCCACTTCATCCCCCAGGAGTGTAAAAGAAAATCGTCCATGGCAGAACATCTCCTGCCACTGCCTCACCATACCCAGGGCATGATTGTTGAAAACAAGCTGTATAACAGGACATTTATACCTTGAAAGGGTAGCCAGTTCATTACAATTCATCTTAAAACTTCCGTCACCGGCCACATTTATAATCTTTCTGCCGGTATTCCCAAAACTGGCTCCTATTGCGGCACCAAGGCCGTATCCCATTGTTCCCAGCCCTCCGGAGGATATAAAAGTCCTCGGAACAGTATATGTGTAGTACTGAGCTGCCCACATCTGATTCTGCCCAACCTCTGTGGCGATTATGGCCTGGCCTTCCGACAGTTCATACAATTTATTCAGGATGAACTGAGGACTCAGATCCTTGTGGTCATCCCTGAGAGGAAATTCTTCCTTCCACTTGTCAATCTGTTCATTCCACTCACAGAACGGTTTTTTCTCAACTCTGCCCAGAAGTTCCCCCAGTACATTTTTCAAATCTCCCAGCAGTGGTACATCCACTCTGACATTTTTGCCTATCTCCGCTGCATCAATATCTACATGAATTATTTTCGCGTTTGGAGCAAAGCTGTCTATATGACTGGCAACCCTGTCACTGAACCTGGCTCCCAGAGCTATCAGTACATCGCAATGAGTTATGCCGTAGTTTGAACAATGGCTGCCGTGCATGCCCACCATGCCCGTAAAAAGAGGATGATCATTTGAGAAAGCTCCGGTACCCATTAGTGATGTAGTTACCGGCGCATTCAATCTCTCGGCAAATTCCAAAAGCTCTCTGCAGGCTCCCGAAATAATAACGCCTCCGCCGGCGTAAATCATCGGCTGCCTGCTGCTGTTTATCAGTGCAGCCGCCTTTTCAAGGCCGGCCTCATCCGGAAGCTTGATGTCGGCAGCACATAAATATTCGGGATTTCTGTTTACCGAAGGGCTATACTCCGTTTCTGTCAATTGTATATCCTTAGGAATATCAACAAGTACCGGCCCGGGCCTTCCCTCTTTTGCTATATAGAAGGCTTCCTGAATAACTCCCGGCAGCTCCTCGACAGACTTAACCTGATAATTCTTTTTCGTTATGGATGCCGTAATACTGGTTATATTGACCTCCTGAAAGGAATCCCTTCCTAAAAGCGGCCTTGCTACCTGGCCGGTAATGACTACAAGAGGTACAGAATCACCAAAAGCCGTGGCAATTCCGGTAACAGTATTGGTGGCACCAGGGCCGGAGGTTGCAAATACAACTCCTACCTTTCCCGTAGCCCTTGCATAACCATCTGCAGCATGAGAAGCCCCCTGCTCATGAGCAGTAATTACATGCACAATTTCCTTTTCATCATATAGTGCGTCGTAAAGAGGAATAACCGCTCCTCCCGGATAGCCGAAGACAGTATCTACGCCCTGTTCCTTCAAGCATCTTAAAATCAATTGTGCTCCGTTTAACTTCAATGAAAATCCCCCCAATTACTTATATATCGAAAATAGCCACCAAAATAAAATAGGCCATCCATCACCTAATAATATTAGGGACGAATGGCCTATCCGTGGTACCACCCTAGTTTTCTGCAGAAGGATTCTGCAGACTCCTTGTAATGATAAATACTTATCATCTCTGCCATACCGGTCAGCACCGTTCAAACTTATTTTATACCGGCTTTGGCCGGTACAGTTCAGTTTAAAAGCTCAGGAATGATTTCAGATAATGTGTAAGCGCCGGCTCTCAGCTATAGATATCCTTTACGAAAACTTGATTTAAACTTGTTTGAAAATCCGGAATTTTCACCCGGTTTTCTCGGATGTAAAATTTCATCATATTATTTGTTCATTGGAAGAAATTTTACATCCCCGCAAGTTTAAATTATAGTTGTAGTTGGATATCTAATCCGGCTCTCTGTGGCTCACTGCAGAATCCTACTGTTTCCTTCACAGCCATAGCTCTATTCTACTTTATTCTTATTTAACCAAGGCATCATCTTTCTTAATTCTTTTCCTACCTTTTCAACCTGATGCTCAGCTTCCAATCGTCTCATGGAATTGAAGAACGGTCTTCCTACCTGATTCTCAAGGAGCCAGTTCTTTGCGAAGGTACCGTTTTGAATCTCCGTCAATACCTTCTTCATTTCCTTCTTTGTCTCTGCTGTAATTATCCTGCTGCCTGTTACGTAATCTCCATATTCGGCAGTATCACTGATGGAATATCTCATCATGCTTAAACCGCCTTGATTTATAAGATCAACGATGAGCTTCATCTCATGCATGCATTCAAAGTATGCACTTTCCGGTTGATAGCCTGCTTCAACCAGGGTTTCAAAACCGGCCTTCATCAGAGCTGATACACCGCCGCACAGTACTGCCTGTTCTCCAAACAGGTCTGTTTCAGTCTCTTCCTTGAAAGTTGTTTCCAGTACTCCTGCTCTCGTTCCGCCGATTCCCTTGGCATAGGCTAAGGCATAATCCTTGGCTTTTCCACTGTAGTCAGCATAGACTGCTATAAGGCATGGTACTCCATTTCCTTCAGTATATTGTCTTCTTACTATATGGCCCGGCCCCTTTGGTGCAACCATGAATACGTCTATGTATGCCGGTGGTTTTATCTGCCCGAAATGTATATTGAAGCCATGTGCAAAAACCAAGGCTTTGCCTTCTGTCAAATTTGGCTCTACTTCTTCCTTGTAGAGTTTAGCCTGCTTTTCATCAGGAATCAGCAGCATGATAACATCACAATTCTTTACGGCATTAACTACAGTATCAACCTTTAAACCAGCATCCTCGGCTCTTTTCCAGGACTTGCTGCCCTCGTAAAGTCCCACCGTAACGTCAACTCCGCTTTCCTTGAGATTAAGAGCATGTGCATGACCCTGACTGCCATAGCCAACTACTGCAACCTTTTTAGCCTTCAATAAATCTAAATTTGCATCCCCATCATAATATAATTTAGCCAATAGAAACTCCCCCTTAATATTTATACATATTATTTTATATTTATATATGCATAATATCTTGATATTGATACCCCAATGTATTTTTGCAATTTTCACAATATTATGCATATTAAATTAACCAATCAGCAAGCCTTCATTACCGACTCAAGCTTTTTCCACGAACTCGGTCACAACAAATAAAAAAAAAGATAGTCTTCGCTTGGGGCGAAGACTATCCGCGGTACCACCCAATTTTTTCTCGATAAATAACGGCTGAGGCCGGCCAGGTCTACTTCCCCAATAAGGACATCAACCTGCAACTCCAAGGTGATTTTCGAAACACATCCATCTGTGGGCTTTCACCATCCCCACTCTCTTTAAGGTTTCAGATGTTCCTACTCTTCCTTTTCAAGGTTTTTTTCACAAGGATTAATTTATTGTATCTAATTTACCACTTATCAGAAACAATGTCAATACATTTTTACCAAAATACCGACATTAATTTGAAAGCTTGTTTCAATGCTCTTTCAAATGACACAGAATTGCATCAAGCAATACAGATATTCCATAGATGCCCTAAGGCCCTATGCATATACATTGAGATAACTGTATTGTCACACATGCAGTTATATTTATTCATTATCATTTTAATACATCCTTTATTACTCTTAAGGCATTACCATAAAATATTTTATCCAGGTCAGTCTCACTGAATCCGTTCTTTTTTAAGTTGTGAAACAACACTTCCATTCCTGAACAGCCGCCAAATTCCACTCGGGAGGAAATACCGTCAAAATCGCTTCCCAAAGCCAGAACCTCCGATCCGCCTGTATTATAAATATGCCTGATATGCTTCACCATATTCTCCACTGTTGAAACAGCCTCAGTTCCCAAAAACCCCGCAAAGAAATTTATTCCGGTGATTCCTCCCAGCTCCGCCAGTTTTCTTATCATATCATCGGTGAGATTTCTGGGGTGGCCCGTAATGGATCGGGCATTTGAGTGAGATGCAACGAACGGAACCTTACTACTCTGTGCTACATCATAGAAACCTTTATCGGAAAGATGGGACACATCTATAATTATTCCCAGCCTGTTCATCTCGTCCAGAAGATCATGTCCAAATTCCGTAAGGCCCTTATTCTGATGTTCCATCATGCAATTGGGATAACCTATCTCATTAGGATAATTCCAGGTGAGGGTTATTATCCTGACTCCCATATCATAGAATTTTTTTAAGTTTTCCATGCTGCCTCTTAGGGCTGCACCTTCCTCAATAGTTAATAGACAGGAAACTATGCCCTGCCTGTCATTTTCTATTATATCCATATAATTGTATGCCTGTTTTGCCAGATCACAATTGTTTGCCAATTCATACTTAAAGATGTCAGCCAAATGCAGTGCCCAATCATAGGCATCATGTTCCTCCTTATCGATAAAGAGGGCAAAAAACTGGGCCATATAACTGCTGCTCTTTAATCTTTCAAGATCCACAGAAAATTTGTTGATTCTTAGTCCTGCTCTTTCATTCTCACCCAGCTTGGTCAGTGTATCGCAATGCAAATCTATTATCTTCATATTTCACTCCATCATATACTTGTAAAGATGTGTGAGTTTCAACATTAACAAATTCACCGGAGAAAATATCGAATCTTCACCGATTTTTCGGAGGTGATAAATTTAATTATAAACTCACACATCTATTTATGGTATATTATATCACTAAACCGCAAAAGTGCCATATATCGAATTTTCCATATAGCAGCCTTCAGAATAATTTTTGCATAAAAACGCTCTTATATAGCCCCTGTCCGTTGCGGTGGAGTCTATATAAAATCCCCTGCCGTAATAGAACCTGACAAGTGAAAGTATTTTTGAGGCAGTATGCAGATAAATTCTTTCCACCCCTGCAGTCTTCATGGCCTCATCCACCATATCCATGAGCCTTCCACCTACTCCTCTG
>JAUZPH010000460.1 GCA_030706065.1 Bacillota bacterium
AAGAAATTTCAAAACACTTTTAGACTCCATACTTGAGGTAGTGAAGGAAATCCTGTCAGTTCTCCCTAATCTAATCAAGCACATTTTTGAGGTTATAAATAAAAGGCTCAGGTTCTCCATCACCTTCAAAACCACCGCCATTCATACCTTTTCCCTGACCCTGGCACTGCTGTTTAACACCATTCTGATAGCCGGTGGTATATTTGGCCTCCTGGTATACCAGGACTATGAATTTATGAGTAGAAGCATGAATGCAATGGCAAGCAGCATAACAGATGCTAATAGTATTCCCGAGGAAAAGTTTTTGGAGCTTAGTAAGGATTATGGTATGGATATCACTATATTCAACAGTAATAAGGATATAAGTTTTACAACAGCCAGCAGCGAATCATCCGTATTCTTCAGCAAGAATACAAATGGCTTCAGTCTGGACGGCCGTGACAACAACGCCTATGTAATGATGGATAAAAAGCTGGGCTCCGGCGACAGCATATATTATATACAGCTGAGACGGCCGATTACAAATTATATCCCTATATTGCCCATAGCTGTGAGCATTGTTTCAGCCCTGAACATTTTGATTATAATTACCTCCGGCATCAAATTATCCAGAACTTCAAGAAAGATGCTGAAGCCTATAGATAATATGACCAATACAGCAAAATCGATATCCATAAGTGCCCTGGACAAAAGGCTCGACGTAGTTCAATCCCATGACGAATTGAAAGACCTGGCGGAAACCTTCAATGACATGCTGGACAGGATAGAAAAGTCCTATGAACAGCAGAATCAATTTGTATCCGATGCCTCCCACGAACTTCGAACTCCTATAGCAGTTATACAGGGCTATGCCAATATGCTGAACCGCTGGGGCAAGGATGACAAGGCTGTATTGGAAGAGAGCATAAACGCAATAAAGAGTGAAGCAGAAAATATGAAGGAACTGGTAGAAAAGCTTCTCTTCCTTGCAAGAGCGGATAAGAACACTCAAAAAATTGAGAAGGATGAATTCCCCTTAAACGGGCTTATCGACGAGATAATGAGAGAAACCCGAATGATTGACAGCAAGCATATGTTCCTGTGCGATAGAAACGACGAGGTCATAATTGATGCGGACAGAACACTGATTAAACAGGCTCTAAGGATATTTATAGACAACAGTATAAAATATACCCCAGAAAACGGCCTGATTAAATTGAACAGCATAAATAACGGCAGCGGTATAATCCTCATAATACAGGATAACGGAATCGGAATACCCAAAGAGGACCTGCCGCACATCTTCGACAGGTTCTACCGCTGCGACAAGGCAAGAACCAGGCAGATGGGCGGTACGGGTTTGGGGCTTTCCATAGCCAAATGGATTATAGGCAGGCATAATGGCAATATTCAGGTGGAAAGCGGATTAAACCTCGGTACAAAGATTATTATATATCTTCCCTACAGATAAAAGAAAAATAAAGGTTCTAAAAAATTAATATTAATTCAGAAACCATGTTAGTGTAACCGCTGGAAAGTTTTCTACTTTTTCAGCGGTTTACTACATCATAAATGCATACTAAAAAAGGCCCACAAAATTATATATAAAGTAATCATTAATATTTATAGCGCGGACTAAGGCTCTGTTGTAAAGTAGTAGTAAAGATGCGAAAATTTAAACCTTTGTTATTCGCTAAAGAAAATATCGAATCTTCACCGATTTTTCTTTAGCGATAAATTAAGCAATAAATTTCCGCATCTATATACCGATTGAGACAAGCTTTGTAAGTAAATAATAGCATGCACACGAATTAATGGCTTGTCCTATAAATCTATCTACCACAATCTGGGAACAGAGCCTTAGTCCGGCCTTAATAGATATATGTAATTCACCAAAAGGCATGTACATTGAGTCTATTCATTCCATGTGTAATCTCCACATCTTTTATAATTATTAAATAATTTTGCACATTTACCTTCTATGGTTTATCATAAATTCTAATCCCCAATAATATAACCAATTAATTTGTAATTATCTTTATCTAGAAGTACACCAATATAATTTGGACGTGAGATTTCTTTTGTCGTGAATATTATAGAATATACTTCTTTTCCGATATAAGATTTGTCATTGATATCTGCAGTTCCTTCTTTTAAAATTATTTTAGAAATTTTGCCTTCCTTCCAAGTTCCTAAAAGTCTTTCCTTATCATTTGAGGTTAGTTGATTAAATGCAATTTCTCTAATATCTTGTCCATTCACAGTTAAACCACTTATCTGCTTATTATGTGTATTTGAACAAGCAATAAATATTCCCAGTAAGAGAACTGAAGAGATAAAAAATAGAATTATCTTTTTCATATCAACACCTGCCTCATTAATTTATGTGATTCTACTCATCATTGTTCATGATATATGAGAAATTTATATTCATTAAAGGCTGTTTACAACTAAATTATCATTCGTCTATTTGATATTATTTGGGAGACTACAGCACATATTAATGAAATGATGACTTTTGCTCCCCATCCGTCTATAATTGCTATCTTTACCCTGGTGAGAAATCTTGTAGTCAATGTAGCAGATTCATCCCACTTAATTCCAACTACCATTTGTGAAAAGTAACCAATCATGAGGTATATTACTAAGAAAGTAATAAAAAAAGATCTTTTTAACTTCACTATATCCCCCCCAATAATCTCATTCTTATAGCTGTAACGATGTTCCACAGTTGCGTATCAATATTACTATTATTCTATTTTAATTATACAGAAACTGGGTAATCATTTACAATAAAAATCATATCTATTTTCAGGAGTGTTCTTAAACATGGCCTAATTTCTTAAGGTCCTATTTGGCACTGATGAAGAAGTTATTAAGCTTAAAATTTACAAACAAAATTCTTTAGCAAATTCAAACATACTAGAGGAGCATACATAGATTTTGTACAAATCAAATCCATGTATGCTCCTCTTTTAAATATCAAATGTGGGAAATCAGCTTGGGCAGACCATAATTTTCTACAAGAAGGCCGTCACTCTCTCCAATTCCTCATCTTCTTCTATATACTCTCTAAATTCCGGATATAGCTCTATGGCCTGTTTTAAATCTACCACCGCTTCCTCTATGCGGCCCTCATGACAATAGAAGCAGGCTCTGTTGTACAGGAGGAAGCCCTCGTCCGGATTATTTCTTATTCCTTCTGTAATCACTTCTATCGCTTCTCCGTAGTTTCCGCCGGACTTCAGAAGCACCGCCAGGTTAAGGTAGCTGTATGGGTATGCAGGATTTTCCTTTATGGACATCCTATAGTAATACTCAGCTGCTTCTGTATCTCCAAGCCTGTCATTAACTACTCCCATATCGAAAAGGGCTATATGGTGATACGAATCAATATCCAAGGCTTTCTGAAACAATTCTTTTGCTCTTATATAATCCCCTTCTCTTTCGTAGGCGGAGCCCATATTTATATAGCTCCACAGGTCCTCGGGATCCATCTCCAGTACCTTTATAAAATACTCTTTTGCCTTGTCCGTCATCCCCATGTCCAGATAAATATTTGCTGCAAAGAAGTAAGCCCGGTTATAAAGGGGATTTAACCCTATTGCCTTCTCATAATACTCCAGCGCCTTATCTGCTTCTCCCCTGTTGTCGTTGATTATCCC
>JAUZPH010000461.1 GCA_030706065.1 Bacillota bacterium
TCCTGAAAATTGTTTCCTTCCTTAACTACTCTACCCAAGGTCTGTGTTGGATCCATAGCCTGACCGTCTCTTGCGAAGACATAACCAATTTTACCTTGAGGTATGGTTATAAAGGGCTGTACATAAACTCTGTACATCAAAGGTGTTTTTAAGTGGAAACCACCTCTTAATACCTCCGGCTGATATCCAGATTCCTTATTCAAGGCTATGATACCGCCATCTTTTATGGAACCTTTAAAGCTCCACCATTTTTCAACTATCCCGACGGCGTCACTGGGTATAATCCTTATACCTATTACCTTCAGGACAATGAAGGCAACTACAAGTACGCCCAGGGTCACATACACAGGAACCGGTATGCTTTGTAAAAAACTCATTATCAATTACCCCCCAAATATATTTTATTTTGCTTGTATATATAGGCTGTATAAGATTAATTGATTTACTTTCTATATAAACAAATCATATTTATATTATATGATATTAAATACCATATAACAAATGCAAAGGTAACCTTTAAAGTGCTACCCGATATAATATTTTTGTATTTTTGTAGTCAAGCTTGTTATTGCTCTTGTTTTCATCAATTTGCTAATGATTGTAATAACCCCTGCTATAAAACTAATATATCTGGATCAGAGAAGGAAACAAATATCATTCATGGCTGTTAATATACAAATATCACGATAAAGTTAATGTGGGATTATGTATGCGTTAACAAGTGACTTTTTTGGGAACAGGCTGGTTTTTATGATATTTGTTGTTGTCCGTGCCGAGTGTTAAAATTTGATGGTGAATATGCAGCAGGGGTGTGATTTTGGACATTACTTGGATTTAAATCTGCGCACCTGAAACAAAGGATGGTGTAATATGAAACTGTTAAGGCAATTCGGTATTTTACTTGTTATATGCTATATTGGCGAATTTCTTAAAGAGGCTTTCAAGCTGCCTTTACCCGGTAATATCATCGGTATGATTATATTATTTTTACTTTTGAGTGCTGGTATCGTCAAATTGGAAATGCTCAAAGAGGTGAGTTCCTTCCTGCTTGAACACCTGGCATTCTTTTTTGTACCTGCCGGAGTTGGATTGATAGCATATATGGATGTGCTGGGAGCAAATTGGGTAACGATATTGGGAATATCCCTCATAACTACGATTTTGGTGGCGGGGGTAACCGGTAAGGCAATTGAACTTATGATGAGGGGTGTGAAGAAATGAAGGAACTGCTTGGTTCTCCGCTGTTTGGGATAATTGTATCAATCGCAGCCTATGAGATTGGTTTATTCATAAACAAAAAGACTGGATTTGCTGTATTTAATCCTCTGCTGTTGAGTATTGTAATAATTATTGTATTCCTTTCATGTTTTCATATCAAGCTTGACGATTATAACAATGGCGGCAGCATCATATCCATTTTTCTCGGACCAGCCACAGTTATCCTGGCTGTGCCTCTCTACAGCAAGCTGGATATATTGAAGAATAATCTCAAAGAAATTATAACGGGAATTATAGTGGGGTCACTGACCTCCATAAGCAGTGTACTTATCCTTTCAAGGCTCTTTGGACTCAATAAATCTATGATGCTTTCTTTGATACCAAAATCTATAACTACTCCTGTAGGTATGGAGCTTTCTAAGGAAATTGGGGGTATACCCTCTATTACCGTTGCCGCCATAATAATTACAGGAATCATTGGAGCAATAATTGGGCCTACGGTATGTAAGATATTCAGAATCAAGGATAAGGTGGCAGTGGGAATTGCCATAGGAACCTCCTCCCATGCCATAGGCACCACTAAGGCTATGGAACTCGGAGAGACTGAAGGGGCTATGAGCGGCCTTGCCATCGGTATTTCGGCAATCATAACAGTAATAATTACTACGGTATTAGTAAGGTTTATATGATTTGATTCTCTATTTACAACAGTGTCGAGACGACAGAAAAACCGCTTCTAAAAGGCGGTTTTTTATTTTAAGAAATATTTAAGAAATTCGATAGATAAAACATAAGAAATGCACTCTACAATTAGAGTATGTCCTGTTAATAATCAGGGTAGGTACATGGGCGGGGGGATGATGGTATAATAAAAGTGAAAGGGTGGGATGGCTATGGAGAGTTACAATGTACTTGTAGTAGATGACGATGACGAGATAAGAGATGCTGTAGAAATATATATAAAAAATGAAGGCTTTAAAGTCTACAAGGCTAAGGATGGGATAGATGCGTTGATGCTTCTTGAGGAGAAGGAAATACACCTGATTATTATGGACATTATGATGCCGAAAATGGACGGCATCAGGGCTACCTTTAAGATAAGGGAAAAGAGAAATATTCCAATAATCATGCTATCGGCGAAGTCAGAGGATACTGATAAGATTCTTGGACTCAATATCGGTGCAGATGATTATGTAACCAAGCCTTTTAATCCGCTGGAACTCACAGCAAGAGTGAAATCCCAGCTTAGACGGTATACAAACCTGGGTATGTACAAGCAGACAGTTGACGAAATAAGTGTAAAGGGATTAATCCTAAACAAGGCCTCCAAGATAGTCACTGTGGATGGTGAAGAGATAAGGTTTACACCCATTGAGTTCGGTATTCTTCAGCTGCTTATGGAGAATGCCGGGAGGGTTTTTTCCATAGACGAGATATATGAAAGAGTCTGGAAGGAGCCATATTACAATGCGGACAACACTGTTTCGGTACATATAAGAAGAATAAGAGAGAAGATAGAGATTAATCCAAAGGAACCAAGATATTTGAAGGTGGTGTGGGGAATTGGCTACAAGATCGAAAAATAGCTTTTTATATTCTATAACCTTTACATTGGCGGTGCTCCTCCTGGGATATACAGTTCTGGTAACTGCCAGCCTTGGGATTAACTACGAGTACATAAGCAAAGCCTCCTATTTCAAAAGTCATCTGTTTCTCTTTAGTTTAGATCTTTATAGCAGTGATCTGAATCAGTATTACACAACGTACAAGGATTATCCGCAAAAGACAGATGTTCAGAAAATTTCAGAAGAAGATATTAAGAATGCTGTGGATGCCAATGAGAATTATGTAAAGGATGGAACAGCCCAGATTGAAGAAAAATACAGGTATCTTACAGAAAGTACCGACCGGACCAAGGAAGAAAGGGATGCCGCTGTAAAGCAGAGAGATGCGGAATTAGAGAAGTATAGGAAGGATAATACAAAGACAGAGGAACTAATACGAAAGGAACTGGTAGAAGAGAAGGATAAGAACTATATAGACCTTAAGAACAGTATTGATGCCCGCGGTGGTATTAAGTATTATCTGACCTTCAGAAGCACTGGGGAGGTATGTACCAATTTAAGTATAACCTCGGGCATTGATAACTATATCAGTGAAAATAATCTATTATACTGGGACAGGTATCCAAAAGAGATAACAAGCAAAGAGGAGCAGGACTATGACAGGATAAATGAGAACCTGCTTCGTGCGGACTTACAAGGGTATTTCATTGTACCAAAAAACATGGAGAATTACAGCAGCATATATAATGAAAATGCCTTTTTTAACAGCACCAGGATAAGGTTGATTAACGAAGCTATTGCAGGAGCTGCAGCTTTTTTCATATCCATTGTTTTGTTTTTTATTACAAGCAGAAGGAAGGA
>JAUZPH010000462.1 GCA_030706065.1 Bacillota bacterium
GGTATAGGACCAAATACTCAGTCCATGTTTTTTCAATTTACCCGCTATGTATGCAAATTTATCCGCCTGTTCCAAAGGGTCGCCGCCGCTGAAGGTTACGCCTTTCAACATCGGGTTTTTTAGTATGTCCTCCACCAGATAGTCCGCACTAAACTCTTCGCCGCCCTCAAAGGAATGGGTATCGGGATTAAAGCACCCTTCACAGTTGTGCCTACAGCCCTGTGAAAATAGGACTCTTCTTATCCCCGGCCCGTTTACCAGGCTCTCAAAAGCAATGCCGGATAACTTGACACATACCTTTTCTTCCATGATATATTTCACCTTCTCCACTCTCTAAACATATGTATGAGCATTGGATGTATGAGATATTCTATCTGACCTTTCCGCACTTTTTCCGGCGCCGAATCTCTCATCCAGGCTCAGATAACCAGTTACTCTCGATATTCCCTGCAGATTGTGGCTGCCGCACTTCGGACACTTGCTCTGGCTTACATGAAGATAGGTGCCGCAATCTCTACAATATCTTATGTGGAAGTTTATACCTATATAACTTATATTGGTATGTTTGTATGCATAATCCAGGATATCCATGATAACTTCTCCTGTTGGAGTGTCATCCAGTTCTATGTATGTTATATGTCCCGCATTGCAAAGCTTGTGGAAAGGCGCCTCGATATCTATCTTGTCTTTTATGGAAATCGGGAAGCCTACAGGAACATGATAGCTGTTGGTATAGTAATCCTTATCCGTAACTCCCGGAATCACACCAAAAGTCTTTCTGTCCTGAAGTATGAATCTTCCGCTCAAGCCCTCCGCAGGTGTGGCATATGTACTCCAATTCAATCTGTCTTCCTGTGTCTTTCTGTCTGTAAAGCACCTTATATGTTTAACAATCCTCAAAGCAAGTTCTCTTGCCTCTTCATCTCCACCATGATGCTTTCCCAGCAGTGCGGAAACAGTTTCTGCAACTCCTATGAAACCTATGGACCAGGTTCCCTGCTTCAGTATCGGCTCTATGCAGTCATCCGGCGAAAGATTTTCCGACCCTTTCATAAGCCCCTGTCCTGCAACGAAAGGAAGATCCTTGACCCTCAGCTTCTTCAATACGTTGTATCTGTGCATAAGAGCTTCACGGGCAATCTCCAGCCTGTTATCCAGAAGCTCAAAGAATTTTTCAATATCCTTTTTTGCCAGTATTCCAAGCCTTGGGAGGTTAATAGTAGCAGGTGCAATATTTCCTCTACCCTTGGTACCGGGTTCTCCGTTTATATTGGATATGACGTAGGTCCTGCAGCCCATGGTTGCCGGTAAAACACCTTTGTCAAAATACTCCTTGTTAAAGTCCGCATCCAAATTCATAAAGGTAGGGTTCATCCTCTTCGCTGCAACTCTGCAGGCCAGTTGGTACAGATAATAGTACGGATCCCCGGCCTCTCTGTTGATACCATTTTTAACTCTGAATATGATGTTGGGGAATATTGGTTGTTCTCCTTTTCCAAGGCCTTTTTCATATTCCAGCAGGAAAACCTCACAGACCAGCGCAGCATCCCTGGATTTTGGCACACCAATATTTATCGAGGAAAAAGGCACCTGGGAGCCGGCTCTTGAATGCATTGTGTTCAAGTTATATACAATTCCCTGCATTGCCTGAGATATATTTTTTCTGAGCCTCTTTTCCAATACTCTGCCTATCTGTTCTTCGGAAAGTCCCATTTCTTCCAATTCAGTTCTTATTTCACTCCTGGTAGGTTCTACAAAAACTCCCATATCATTATCAAAATCCGGATGGGACTGTCCACCAAACATATCATTCTGTGTAGATTGCAGAAGTATGCATGAAAGCTCCGCTGCGGATTCTATCCTTCTTGGCTTGTTTATGGTCCCATAGCCTGTATTGAAACCCCTCTCCAGTATTTCTCCGGTAGGTATATGTAAACAATTTGTGGTCAAATTGTAACTGTCAAGATCATGATAATATATGTCCCCTGTTTCATGTGCCTTTGAAAGATGCTTTGGCATTGACGCCAGGGTGTGCCACTTGTTGGATTCACTGGCAATCCTCAACAGCTTTGAACTGAAGTTGTTTCCAACATTAGCATTGTCTCTATCCGTCTCTACTCCAATCTGCTGAATAGCCTTCATCAAATCGGATTTTATCTCTCTTACCTTTGTTCTCTCTTTTCTATAGTTTGAATAAGCGCTGCCAATCTCCCTGTATCCGTTTTCAACCAAAGTCACCTCAACAAGGTTTTGAATCTGCTCAACAGTAACATCTTCCGAGTTCAGCCCTTCAATCTTTGTTATAACCTTTTGAGTTAAATCGACAGCTTCACTTTCTTTTAGACTGAAAGTTATCTCTTGCGCAGCCCCTTTAATCGCCTCTGTGATTTTGACGGAATTGAAATCCAACGTTCTGCCGTCCCTCTTCACAACATGTAGCATATTCCCGACCCCCATTACACAATATATAGTACTCTGCTATTATACTCCTCTAAAAAATTATTGGCAATTCGAAAATTAACATTCCTTTTTTAATATGACATATTACTTCATATTCTCTCCTTGTTTTGCCGTTTTTTATATCCTTTCTATTGTTGACAGGTAACGGATACATAATTTTCTTCACATAACATATAAATACTATAAGTACTGCATGCATTTTAATTTAAAGATTAATGTCATAATTCTTAAATACTCGGGAGGTCTAGACGATGAACAGAAATTTCCATAACAATAAAACATTTAATGGAGGCGGCAGCTCCGGCAAAAAACTGTTAGCCGCCCTTTTACTTCTACTTGCTGGTTCTTTAGTGGGTTACTTTACTTTGAACGTAGGGCAGATACAGTCTTCAAATGGTGGAAAATCCTTAAATCCCGCGCTGCCTGTTGCTAATGTTCCGTCCACACCGGAACATGAAGGGGTTACACCAAAAGGAAATATTTCTCCTTATACCGGCCAGGAAATAAGTAATGATGCAATGAATAACATCCCTTTTATGACCATAATTGAAAACTCCAGGCCTGCAAGGCCTCAATCCGGGCTATCTCAGGCGGACATTGTTTTTGAAACCATGGCTGAAGGCGGAATTCCAAGGTTTATAGCATTATTTCATTCCAGCAGTCCGAAGGAGATTGGCCCCGTAAGAAGTGCACGTCCATATTTCGTAATGCTGGCGAAGGAATATAATCTTCCCTTCGGCCACTGCGGAGGCAGCGAGGAGGCTCTGGATAAGATAGATCGTGAACATCTTATGAGCATGAATGAATTTGATTATGGTTCATATTACTGGAGGGATAAAAGCCGTAAGGCACCTCATAATTTATATACTTCTGCTGAGAAGCTCAGAACTCTCATAACAAACAAAAAATTCGTACAAAAACCCATATCCTCTTTAAAATTCAGTAAAGATTATTGGGAAAAGAGCTTTAATAAGGCAGAAAAAATCAATATGAACTTAAACCAATATTATTCAACCTCCTATGACTATAGGGACGGTTTATATTATAAATCCATGGATGGAACAGCAGCAGTAGATAAATCCAATGGGAATGCTATCGCGGTAACCAATATTGTCATTCAATTCACTGAAATACACCCTATTGCAAATGATGATAAAGGCAGAATTGAGATA
>JAUZPH010000463.1 GCA_030706065.1 Bacillota bacterium
ATGGCTGCTCAGTTGGTATCAAGGGAAGCTGTGAATTTCATGATGAAGTTTGCCAGAGGAATTATTTCAGTGCCGCTTACAGAGGAAAGAATTGAGGAGCTTGAACTTCCCCAGCTTACTGAGAAAATACAGCACAAGCAGGTCATGGACTTTACTTTATACGTTGACCATGAAGAAACTGTAAGCGGAATCTCAGCTGAGGACAGGGCTTTGACTATCAAAAGGCTGGCACAATCAGGCCAGACAAGGAGAAACTTCAGAATACCGGGACATGTGCAGCCGGTAAAAGCTTCAAAGGGAGGAGTACTTAAGAAGGCAGGTAATAGGGAAGCAATTGTTGACCTGGCCAACTTAGCCGGTATATATCCTGCAGGAGTGATATGTGAAATTTTGAATGACGATGGATCCATGGCTAAGCTTCCACAGCTCTTGAAGTTTTCCAAGGAACATGATATACAGGTCGTAACTATTGAGGAACTTATAGCATACCGAAGAGAAAGGGAATGCTATGTGAGCCGGGAGGCAGAGGCAAATCTGCCAACTGCATATGGGGACTTCAAGATGGTAGGGTTCGTGAACAAATTAAACGGAGAACATCACGTAGCTCTCGTCAAGGGTGAAATAGATACTGATGATGAGGTACTGGTAAGAGTTCACTCCGAGTGCTTGACCGGGGATGCCTTCCACTCCTTGAAGTGCGACTGCGGGGAACAGCTTGATGCAGCACTGGCAGCCATTGAAAAGGAAGGAAAAGGTGTGCTGCTGTACCTCAGGCAGGAGGGGAGAGGTATTGGCCTCATAAATAAAATAAAAGCCTACAAATTGCAGGAGCAGGGACTTGATACTGAAGAGGCCAATCTGGCTCTTGGATTTCCATCGGATATGCGGGATTATGGAATAGGTGCACAGATGCTCCGGGAACTCAATGTAAGAAAAATCAGGCTGATGACTAACAATCCAAAGAAATTGGTAGGGCTTAAAGGACACGGTATCCAGATTGTAGAGAGAGTGCCGCTGATAATAGATGCAAATATTCATAATGCAAGATACTTTAAGACCAAGAAGGATAAGATGGGCCATTTATATTAGGCTTTATGTTTGTAAGCAAGTTTATTGTTATAGGCAGAGTATTTGAAAAGATTAGCTTATGGTGTCAGAACATGATACAGACAGGCACTTTACCGCTTCCTTCGGAATAATATATAAAAAGGCTGGATTTTTACAAAGGCTTAAGAAAGAGTCACTGTTGAAGGAGGAAGTAATATGAGCTGCTGTACTCAACGTGGATGTCGAAGAAGCTGCAGGCGAAGGCGGTGTCGGAGATGCCGCAGCGGAATCAGAATACCTAAGGCCTTCGTGCTGGGAGTTTTGTTTGCACTTGTGATAAAAGACATAAGGTCCAATTTAAACCCAACTGCCAATAATAATATAAATATAATAAATATCAATAAACCAGCTGTTGATGAATGTGAATATGAAAAGTCTTGTGATCATACCTGCAGGTGATGAAGCTTGGACACTCTGTTTTGGCAGTTTTTACTGTAAGATGGGGTGTCTTCTTTTGCTCTAATAAAAGATGTGTGAGCTTAAACATTTGCAAATTCACCGGAGAAAATATCGAATCTTCACCGATTTTTTGGAGGTGAAAAATTAAAATATAAACTTACACATCTATAATCTGTAATGGTATAATTGTGTATTGTAATGCAGATATAGGTGCATAATTTTCACATTGACAAATCTCTATAAATTACAGATATATATTATGTGGACGCAAAAGCTGAAGAGGCTTGGTTAGGATGGAGTGATAAGCGTGAAAAAAGATGAATTTCTAAAAAAATTCCGTATTTCCGAGGAGCAGTTATCTGAAAGTAATATAGAATGGGAAGACTTGCAGGATATATATTATGATTTTATTCAGTACAGGAATCTGTATGAGACTCAGGCAGATTTTATTGCAAACACCTTGAGAACTCATAAGAACATTCATTCCGTAAAGTCAAGGGTGAAGGATCCGGAGCATCTGATTGAGAAGATAATCAGAAAGACCCTCGACAGGCAAAGAAAATATGGTGATGATTTTAGGTTCACTGCTCATAATTATAAGGACGAAATAACGGATTTGATTGGAGTAAGGGCCATTCATATATTCAAAGAGGATTGGGAGACAATACACAATCTCATAGTTGATATATGGAAGGTAAATGAAATTACCGCAAACGTACGGGAGGGCGATGACACAAGAAGGTTTGAAGAATTGGGTATTCAGATTCAATCAAGGAAATCCGGATACCGTTCTGTACATTATCTCATTGAATCTTTCCCGACGAGCCAGAAGGTCATCGCCGAGATACAGGTGAGAACCATATTTGAGGAGGGTTACGGTGAAATAGATCATGAACTGAGATATTTCCACAGCGAGATTCCGGAAGTCCTTGCCATGAATCTTCTGCTTTTAAACCGTATTGCCGGCAGTGCCGATGAGATGGCCTCTATGATAAACATTTTGAACAGAAGCTGGCAGGAAATGCAGGGAAAGTATGAGAAGATAATCGAGGAGAAGGACAAGGAAATTAATGAATTGAAGGCACTATTGTAAAAGTATTTTTAGCATATACTATATTTTGCAGCTAAGGATGAGGAAGTGATAATTTGCTAAAAGGATATATCTATTCAACTTTATCGGCAGTATTGTTCGGAAGTGCAGGAATTGTTGTAAAGCTGGCCTATGCAGAGGGCCTCGATCCAATTAATCTTTTAATTCTTCAATACATAATTGCTGTTTTTATCATGTTTGTGGTTTTAGTTTGTGCGGATAGAGCAGCACTAAAGATTAGACCTATGGACTTGTTCCATACAGCGGTTTTGGGTATAATAGGGAATACCTTTATGACAGTATTCTATTATCTAGCTTTCAGTTATTTAGATGTGCCTTTAGTGGCAATATTACTTTACACCTATCCCATAATGGTCTTTATATATATGTTTGTTTTTGAAAGGAAAGCTGCGGGTAAGGGGAAATTGATAGCGCTGCTTACAGCCTTCACCGGTTGTTTCTTTTCGCTGGGGCTAACAAGTGGAGTCGGGAGGCTCTCGTTGTTAGGAATAGGCTTTGGGCTGCTCTCGGCGGTGTTTTTTTCCTTTATGAACATATATTCAGAGAAGAAACTGAGAAATGTGAATCCGCTTTGTATAAATTTCTATTCCACCGCATTTTCACTCATATCCCTGATAATTTATGAGCCGCCTCATTTTATTATCGGTGCTGGAATTAATACAAGGCTCATTGGTCTAACAACTGTACTTGCGGTGTTTTGTGAAATTGTGCCGCTTACACTTTTATATGCGGCTATAAAATATATAGGCTCCTTGAAGGTATCAATAATCGGGAATCTGGAAATACCAACGGCTATGATACTCTCCTTTGTCCTGCTCGGCGAGAGTTTAACATCAATTCAGGTCATTGGGGCAGCAATGGTGATATATTCAGTATATCGAATAGAATCCAAAACAATATAGAAAACCTAAAATCTCAAATTTCAAGGGGGATGAGTTATGGAAAATAAAAAAGGAAGCTTGAAGATACTGTCTCCGGATATAC
>JAUZPH010000464.1 GCA_030706065.1 Bacillota bacterium
AGCAGAGAAACTTCTAATAAAATCCATACCGATAGAAATTGGTGAAGGCCTTGGCATGTACCCTGTTATTGCAGGAATATCAAAGGACCTAAGATTCTTATTTGTTTTCGCCTTTCCTCATTCGGCTTCCATGGCATCTGACGGTGTTGCCTTTAATATATATGATACAATGACTAATAAACTGACACTCGGTTATAAGAAAATCCTCATCACTCTTGCCTATAAGGATAACATTTCATCCAGCAATGCCGACAGAGAGAATATTGCCCTTATTGCCGGCGGCGGCAGGGAGATGAAACGGGATAAAACATTATTTCTTCTGAATGTATTGAGCGGAAACCTGGTGCGCTTATCCCCAAAGGAACAGGCGGCTATGACTCCCTGCTCCTCCCCTGACGGCAGAACCATTTTATATGCCGGGTCAATTGAAGGTGCTGGATATGAAGGATTTTTTGAATGGATGAAGAAAGGAAACCATAATATATACAGCATTGACATTAAAGACAGAAGAATAAAGCAGCTTACCAATTCCGGCGGAAATTTTGACTTCTCTCCAATTTGTATTAATAATGAAAGTTTTGTTTTCTTTCGGAGTAACTTAAAGGGTAATATATCGATGTGGAAATATGAGAACGAAAAGGAAATCAGGATAATTGAAAACCTGGTATTCTCTAATGATGAGAGCTATCCTGTAATTAATTATTACGGTCACTTTGATATTTCTAATTATGCAGACATAAAGTAGTACCATGTCTCCACGGAACCAATATGCTATAATAAACATATATGGAATTATAAGGACGGTGATCGTATGAATATATTAATAGCTGAGGATGAAAAAGATATAAGGCAGCTGATCAATCTTCATCTGTCCAAGGATGGCTATACCGTTTTTGAAGCAGAAAATGGAATACAGGCTATAAACATTTTCAGAGAAAAAAAACTGGATCTGGCAATACTGGATGTTATGATGCCTCTTTTGGATGGTATTGCTGTACTGAAAAAGATTAGGGAAGAAAGTACGATCCCCGTTATGTTTTTGACTGCCAGAAGCGAGGATATGGATAAGATACTGGGTCTTGGCCTGGGAGCAGACGATTATATTGTAAAGCCCTTCAGCCCTCTGGAAGTCTGTGCCCGGGTCCAGGCACTCCTGCGAAGGTATTACCGGTATGCATCAAGTCAGAAAAACTGCGGAGAGCTTAGACTCGGCTGCCTGACCTTGAAGAAGGAAAGCTGCAGTGTATTCAGAAGCTTGAAAGAATTGGAGCTTAACGCTAAGGAATATAAGCTTCTTGAGTTCCTGATGGAGAATCCGGGAAAGGTATTTACAAAGAAGCAGCTTTATGAGGCTGTTTGGGACGAACCCTACTTTGGTGACGACAACACCATAATGGTCCATATCAGCCATCTCAGGGATAAGATTGAAGCTAATCCCAGAGCTCCAAAATACCTGAAAACCATCCGCGGTATAGGCTATAAGCTGGAAGATGGAGAGAAGTAATGCAATGAAGAAGAAGATAAAAAATAAAAAGACACTGGCAAACATTCTTCTCAGAAATTATATCCTGACTTATTTTGCAGTAACCATTCTGGTCCTGCTCATATTTACCTTCAGCTTGATATTCGGCCTTTTATTATATCTAAACATTAATCATCTGAATGCAAACAGTGCATCAAAGATGATGAAGGATGATTATAAAGCCATAGATTCATCGGAAGTTGAAAAGCTTGGAGGCTATATCGAGGTAGTAGATGACAGCAACAAGGTTGTCTATAGAAAGGGAATTAACCCCAATCCTAAAGACAGTTATACTCCCTATGAATACTACAGACTACTTACCAATACGGAACCTTCAAATCCTGAAGTCGGCATTTCCCAAAACTATGAGAATACCCCCGGCGATACCGTAGATATCAACTATTTTAAGAGTGATAAATATGTATACGATAAGGCATATAATTATAATCAAAGATTCCTGCTGATTGTTGGTGTGCCGGAGAACAGATTTCTCAAATATATAGTAAATGATTATAAGCTTTCCCCGGGCAAGTTTATAATCATAACTCTGGCTTTTGATATCGGAATCCTCGTTCTTGTGTTTATTCTCCTTTCAAAGGCCACTTCAAGAAATTTCATTAAGCCCTTAAAGCTTCTTACAGAAGGAGCGAGTAGAATTTCCAAGGGAGATTACGGAACAAGAATTTCGTTAAAATCCAAAAACGAATTTGGAGAACTGAGAGATGCCTTTAATATGATGGCTGAAGAAATTGAAAAAGAAAGGCTCCTCAAAGAGAATGCCGAAGAAAACAGAAAAAATCTAATCCTTGATATATCCCACGACTTAAAAAACCCCCTTTCAAGTATACAGGGATATTCAGAATATATATTGAAAAATCCCGGCTTGTCTCATGCTGAGCTGGTCAATTACCTGGAAATTATTAGGTTAAACAGTCAAAGAGCAAATGACCTCATTCAGGATCTTTTTGAATATTCGGCATTGGTAAGCAGTGATTTTAATCTTAACATGAAGACTATGGACATAAACGAATTCCTGAGAAAAATAATAGCAAGTTATATCCCTCTATTCGAAAAGAAGCATATGAACTATGACTTTCAGATTCCTGAGAGGAAAACATATTTACCCTTTGATGAACTACAGCTTGACAGGGCAATAAGCAACCTGATCATAAACTCAATAAAATATAATCCTGAATCGACAGATATTCTAATTAAGGCAGGCCCGGAAATAAACCATTATATTATTATAATTCAGGATAACGGTATCGGCATACCCATGGAACTTAAAGAAGATATATTCCATGCCTTTGTAAGGGCGGATACCTCAAGAGCTCTCTATGACAACGGCACGGGGCTTGGGCTCGCCATCACAAAAAAAGTCATTGAAAAGCATGGAGGTACAATTACACTGGAAAGTGATTCAAATATGGGAACGAAATTCACTATAACCCTTCCTTTTAATTAACCCTCTCAGCATTTGGGGTCGGTATTACTGGCTTCAAATGCTGTTTTTTTTGCGCCCATTATAATTGCAATAATACTGAACCGTCCCCGATTTAAGATGGATTTATGGTTTGGATAAGGCTCACTTAAGATTGGCCCTGTATCCTGTTAATGTATGATAATGATGAATGATTGGTAGGAGGAGAGTAATATGATTGAAATTAAAAAAGTCTTCAGAACCTATAGGATAGGAAATGAGGAACTCACAGTGCTGAATGATATTAGCCTCAAGATAGGCAAAGGAGAGTTTGCTGCCATAGTCGGCCCTTCCGGTTCAGGCAAATCTACTCTCATGCATCTCATTGGCGGCCTTGACCGGCCCACAAAGGGCTCTATCCTTATTGACGGTGAGGATATCAGCAGTTACAGAGACAACAAAATGTCGCGTTTTAGAAATGAAAAGGTTGGTTTTGTATTTCAGGCCTTTAATCTCGAACCGGCCCTTACGGCCATTGAAAATGTTATGCTGCCGCTCTTGCTGGCAGGAATACCGGAAAAGCTGCGGAGGGAAAAGGCCAGAGATATGCTTGAAAGCCTTGGCCTTGGCGACAGGCTGTACCATAGGCCT
>JAUZPH010000465.1 GCA_030706065.1 Bacillota bacterium
AAGTATAAAAAAATATAAACCCATCCATGCAAGAACGGTGGCGAGGGCAATGTACAGAGTGGCACTGACGGAGAAGCACGGAGTTAACATCTATGAATCTAATAATATTGCGAAAATGACATGAAAATAAAAAGAGGCAGTGGAGCCTCGTTTTATTTTCATAAATAGAACGAACCGTTTTGTTGACTTATACCTGCAAGGCAGTATTCAGAAGATAGCATTACAGCCAGTTGGTGCAACGTTATTAATAAGCTGAAGCACACTGAAGGCTACTGCTCTTGTAGACATCGGGTTTTGGCCGGTAACCAGCCTGCCGCACCTTAATGAAAAAGGCCTCAGAGGTACAGGGGCCTTTTTATAATTTGCTCCTCTCTTTACTAACTCGTCCTGTAAAAGGAATGGAACATGCCTTGACATCTTGGACAAGGTCTCCTCCATATTTGAGTAACCGGTAACGAATTTATTGGAGAGAAGATAAGTTCCGTTTGAAAGTCTTATATTCAACAGGCCGCTTACTCCATGGGAAACGGCAGAGAGGATTCCTCCATTTTCATATATCTTTCGACCTATTTCCTGCAGTCCGCTGCACTCGGGAATATCCCACAGTGCTCCGTGGCCGCCGGTATAAAACATCAGGTCATAATTATACCAGTCAATTTCCGGCGGAGAAAGGGAGCTCTCAAGACTGTCAATAAATTCTCCGTTCCTGCAATATCTTCTTGTCAATTTATCAAGATATAATATTGAAAGGCTTTTTGGATCAACAGGAATTTTTCCTCCCTTTGGACTTACTATGTCCACACTGTAACCTTCGGCTTTAAATATCTGAAAGGAATGAGCCAGCTCGCTGAGCCACAGACCGGTGTTTTTGCCTTCCACCGGATGCTTATCGTGATTTGTTGCTGCAATCAGTACTTTTTTCTTCATAAAAACTTCTCCTACTGTCATTTTTGTATATTTCACACCCCGTTATGGGCAGCCCATTTCAATTAAAGGTTTAGCCTGTCGGGATGGAAGTTCTGCAGATATTTTGCCCAATTTTTCCTTCTAAAATCCAAAAAATTTTTTTCTATCTCTGTATTAGAAATATATCATTCATTTTTTTAGAAATTTTCAAATTATTCTAAAAAAGCATTGAATACGACGTTTTCAATATATTAACATGTATAGTATAATTATGTTTATCGGGTTTAATGTACAGATAAATAAACAGATGGGGGATTTTACAATGAGGCGAAAGAGAAACTTGAGAATTTTATTTGCTGTTGCTGTATCGGGAATGGTTTTCTTTACGGGATGCGGCCTTCTGCCAAAAGAGGAGGAGGTACTGGCGCCGCCTTTGACACCACCAAAGAAACAGGAGTATCAGACTTTTGATGTCACCAGGAAGGCTATCACAAATTCAATACTGGGTAATGGCAATCTGATTTCCACAAGCGAGAACAATGTATTTGTGAAGGATAACGGTAAAAGGGTAAAAACCGTAAATGTGAAATTCGGCGATACGGTTAAGAAAGGTGACCTGCTCATACAACTGGAGTCTGGAGTCTCGGAAGATGATTTGGAAATGGAAAAGCTAAATCTTGAGAAGATACAGGTTAACTATGACAGAGCAATGGCAGGAACTGATGAATATGGTAAAAAGTTAGCAGATATAGACCTAAAGATGGAAAAGCTTAGACTGCAGAAGATGGAAGAGCAGGTGGCGGCGGCAAGGGTGACGGCTCCGGCCGGGGGCAGGGTTATCTACGTCACCAGCGCTAAAGAGGGCGATACGGTGGAAGCCTACAAGACTTTGATAACTATAGCAGATCCAAACAACCTGAAGGTCAAATACACCCCTTCCGGTGCCAATAATGCCAAACCGGGCATGAAAGTAGAGTTAACTTACTCAACCAAAACCTACGAGGGTACCATTACACAAATACCGGAAAGCGGTAACTACAAAGGCTGCATATTGATTACGTCTAATACCAGGATTGAAGGAGCTAACATTGATGACAGTATCGGAATTAATATTATTATGCAGAAAAAGGACGATGCTTTGGTACTGCCGAAGTCGGTTATAAAGAGCTTTTCCGGCACTCAAAGCGTCGAGGTGCTGGATGGAGATAAAATAGTCAGCATGGATGTTCAAACAGGAATAGAAGCTGATACTGAAGTCGAGATTCTGTCCGGGCTAAAAGAAGGACAGAAAGTAATCTTAAGATAAGAGGGGTCGGCATGGCGTTAATTAAGATAGTACTCAGAAAGATGTATAAGAACAAAGGATTTGTCCTGTTTTTACTGTTGGGCCTTCTAGTATCCTCCGCACTGATGAGCAGTATTCCGCTGTACACCCAGGGTGTTCTTCAGAAGATATTGGTTAAGGATATGGAGGATTTTCAAAGTAAAAGCAAGGTATATCCGGGAACCTTTACTGTGCATGCCTTTGGGGATGATGCTTCTGCAAGCAAGGAATTGAAGGGCGTGAACGACAAGGACAAATTTTTGAACGACAGGGTAAAAAATTTCTACAAGAAACTTGTAGACAATTCCCTGAGCATAGATACATATATGAAAAACACTTTTGTAAAGGAAATGCCCCTGGGTACACAGGAGGCTGTGTCTGTATTTTCAACGGAGCCCAAGAGGATGGTGCATGATAATTTTCAGGAAGGCGACACTGATGACAGTACCTTTTGCAGGGTGAAAAGTTTAAGTGATCTTGAAAAGCATATAAAGCTTACTGAAGGAAAACTGCCGGCAAAGGACAAAGTTGATGGAGTATATGAAGTATTGATGTCCAGCAGCGCGCAGCTTCAGTTAAAGCTAGTGCTCGACAGGGTTTATGTGTTGAGTGACACTGATGAAAAAGGCTTTTCACCGATAAAGGTTAAGCCGGTTGGAATATTTGAACAAAAGGACAATGACGGAATATACTGGTCGGGAGTCCAGTTTGCTTCCTTGGATCAATCCATTCTCATGAATGAACAGCAATTGCTCACTGACCTGATTAAGCCAAGTCCAACACAATTGGATACAGTCAATTGGTATTACTCTGTGGATTACCATAAGCTTACACTGGCAAATATGGGACAGGTTAATGCTGCTATAAGCAAAATTACAAATGATATCAAGGATGTAAGAGGCAGCTCAGAAGTGAGTTTCCAGATGAATGATATAGTGAGCTCATATATATCCAAGGAAGGCCAGCTTAAGACAACCATGTGGTCGCTGAATGTACCGGTTATGGTTATGCTCTCAATTTACCTGTTCATGGTTTCAAATTTAATAATCAACAAGGAAAAGAATGAAATTGCACTGCTTATAAGCAGGGGAGCAAGCAGGATGCAGGTAGTATTCGGCTATGTGGTGGAAGGCCTGATACTTGGGGTCATTGCCTTTATTCTTGGGCCGGTATTGGGAGTATACCTGACAAAAATCCTGGGCGCGTCAAATGGCTTTTTGGAGTTTGTGGACAGAAAGGCTCTGAATGTATATTTAAGCCCGGAGAGCTTTGGCTATTCACTGCTGGCAAATGTTATCTTCCTTGTAACGCTGCTGATACCTGCCTACAGGGCAAGTAATACAAGCATTGTGGACCACAAGAG
>JAUZPH010000466.1 GCA_030706065.1 Bacillota bacterium
AAAATACTATTGAGTTTGCAATATACATGGTTCCAAGCTCAAAGCTTTCAGAATTCAAATACCGGATTTCATAGGCTTTACCAGCTTTGTCAAAGAGCTTGATGAACCCGGGTTTTTCCCACCTTCCGGTTTTAATGGAATTTACACACTGAAGGTACAGAAGATTTATCTTTGTCATTACCTCATTGGCCTCACTCACAGCATCGTTGAGATCCGGGTGCCAGGCCTTGGCCAGTTCCTTATATTCCTTCCTCATGATGTCCGGGTCATCTGAAAACAGTTCGCCGGGCTTACTCATCATCAGTATGTCTTCAGCCGAAAATGTCATAGTGCCACCACCTTCCATCAGAACATAATGTTAAAATCAGTATGTTATTAACTATTTGATAATATTATATGGATATTATAGTAAAATGTCAAGGATATTTTTCAAAAAGGAAGGGACGGTTCACAACTTTTCGGCATTTTGCGGCGTCAGGAATAATTACTATTATAGGTTGGGAACTTTATTGTATGGAGGTGGCAATGAATGAGAACAAAAAAGGTATGTACGGGTTTACTGGTTTTAATGTTCCTGCTTAATATAAATTATACTGTCTATGGTATTCAGCCAGGGAGCACAGGGGGACACAATGACAGGGTAATCAGGCTGCTCAAAGACAGGCTCCATGTCTCCGATTCGGAAATTGAGAAGGCAAGAGCGGAGGGGAAAACTGCCTTTGATCTGGCAAGGGCCAGGGGCATGAAGGAAGAGGAGCTGAGGGAATGTATAATATATGATGCGGCTAAGGCCATCGATAACTTGAGCAGCAGCGGAATTATGCCAAAGTTTTTGACAGATATGATCAAGAGCAAGGCAAGGGCAAAAATCCAGGTCTGGGATGGAAAACTTTGAGGGGTATTTTTCCTATATTCTTTACGGTTTTTCTGGACCTTTTGGGACTGGGCATTATAATTCCCATACTTCCCGCAGTAATCATGGACCCCTTCGGAGGAATTCTGCCATTAACCTGTCCATATTCTATAAGGATAATATTATATGGCTTTCTCATAGCTGCATATCCCATTGCACAATTTTTTGGCGCCCCGGTGTTAGGGACGCTTGCAGATGGCTATGGCAGGAAGCGCCTCCTGCTTTTATCCCTTTTCGGTTCGCTGTGCGGCTACTGTATATTTGTCACAGGCATAATAGAGAAAAGTGTATCTCTGCTGTTTCTTGGCAGGATTGTTGACGGCTTTACCGGAGGGAATATTTCCATAGCTCAGGCTGCCATTGCGGATATCAGCAGTGAGAAGACCAAGGCACGGAATTTTGGCCTGGTAGGCATGGCCTTTGGCCTGGGTTTTGTCATCGGCCCATATGTAGGAGGAAAGCTGTCGGATCCGGAGCTTGTCCCATGGTTCAATTATGCAACTCCATTTTTTCTTTCTATTATACTTATAGCAATAAATATTACTTTAGCAGCAGTGAACTTTCCGGAAACTATAATAAAGAAGAGAAAGAGCAAAATCAGCTTCTTTACCGGGTTTGTAAATATAAGGAGGGCCTTTGGCTTCAGGGAACTCAGGATAATGTTCCTTGTAGTATTTTTACTAAACCTCGGGCACAACTTTTTTACCAAGTTCCTTCAGGTATTTTTAATGACTAAATTTAACTACAGCCAGTCAAAAATCGGGGACTTCTATGGCTATATGGGTTTATGGATAGCGGTATCCCAAGGAGTGATACTGAGGCCTCGGTCAAGAAGGTTCAGTCCTTCTTTGATATTAAGTGTATCGACGGTAATGGCTGCTTTTGCTTTGCCGCTGATACTGGTGCCGAAGAACCCGGCCTGGCTGTATGTAGTAATACCGTTTGTATCCATTCTGCAGGGGATGAATCAACCTAATACTTCAGCTATAATATCCAACCAGGCCGGAGAGGAAAAACAGGGAGAAATCTTAGGCATAAATCAGTCCATGCAGTCCCTTTCTCAGGCAATACCACCAATAATCGGGGGGCTTGTAACCTCCCTCAGCCTCAATTTGCCTACAATACTTTCAGCAGCACTTACTATATCCGCATGGGCTGTATTCGTTATGTTTTATCTTCAAAAGAATAAAAGGCCAGTTAAATACTAACTTTCTACTTTAATTTACCTACTATCGGTAAAGCCGATAGGACGCTGTTGCCGTGGGGTGAATTTCCCATGGCATCAGTGAGGTCGGCACCTGCGGAGGCACAGCCTTCGTGTTGACCGTTCTGCCATCTCTTTGCCTTCGTAACATCATATACGGTGCCGTTAACGGCCACATATGCAGCAGTGCCGTTCTGTCCGGTATATTGCTTAAGGTCGTTCAGCGTGAAGGTCTTCGAAGCCGTAGTGCTTGAAGGATTTTGGCTTGGTGTTGTGTTCTGTGTGCTTGGCTTGTTGCTTGAACAGCCTATTACTGCAGCCATAATACTGAAAGCCAGCAGCAGAGACATAACTGTTAATTTCTTTTTCATGAAATCACCCCTGTAATTTTTTTAGCGCTTTCTTTTTTTCAACATTCATAGTATAACCAGATTTGAATTTAAAATCAGTAAACAGAAACTTAGCACCCTTATACTGTATGGATATAGCAGCCTTTAAGTGAAAAATGAGTATACAATGGTGGTGTATGGATAAAATTTGTGTGATTTTTGCAGGATTTTCAAAAACTCTATTCATGCACTTGCTAATATTTAAATTATGGTACCGATTACGTGCTAAATTACTAAAAAAATACTGTTGACAGTAACATATTGATAAAGTAATATATTATCAATGAACAAAGCGGTAAAATATATTTTATTTTCAGACGGGGGGCAATTTTATGAAAACAAACAAAAGATTAACACTGATTGCAGCGGCAGTAGTACTTACACTCGGGTTTACAGGCTGCAGCAGCGCAAAGAATGCTTCAAATCAGGCAGGCGGAACAGGAACAAAGAAAATTACAGTAGCAGCTATCAATGATTATCCTCCTTTTGAATTCAAGAAGGATGGCAAGCTTACAGGCTTCGACATCGAATTGGTAGAAGCTATAGCAAAGAAGGCCAATCTTCAGGTTGAATGGAAGGAAATGAAGTTTGACGGTATTATTCCGGCTCTGCAGGGAAATCAGATTGACGCAGCCATATCCGCTATAACTATCCGTGATGACAGAAAGCAGGTTGTAAACTTTACTGATCCGTACTTTAAATCCGGACTCTCTCTTGTAGTTAAAAAGGACAGTTCTATAAACAGCCTTGAAGACCTTAAGGGAAAGACAATAGTAGCAAAGCAGGGAACAACAGGCCTTGCGAAGGCTAAGGAACTGGCCGACAAATATGGTGCAAAGGTAAAGATACTTCAGGATGATACTGCACTTTATCTGGACGTAGAAACAGGAAACTCGGATGCTACTATTAACGACTTCCCGAGTGCCGCTTATAAGATAAAAGTGGATGGAGATAATTCCAAGCTTAGAATATTAGGAGACAAGCTTACCGGTGAAGATTATGGTATAGCAATAACCAAGGATAATAAAGAATTGCTGGACAAGTTTAACCAGGCATTAAAGCAGCTCCAGGACAGCGGCGAATT
>JAUZPH010000467.1 GCA_030706065.1 Bacillota bacterium
GGTAGATAATACGAAACTGCACATTCCCTTGAATCAAGACAAATAAATACCATTGGAAAGTGACAGCTGAAAAATTTTTCATCCTAAATAATCAACGGATTTTAAGTAAGTAATATATTGACCGCACCAGACAGCATGTACCATTGCTTTGATCTAGAGCTATTAATGTTGTTGTAACTCCTTCAAAATTAAGCAGTAATGCCGCCGTAGATGCAGGAGTAATCTTTAAGCTTATCATAAGTACTATAGGCTCAATAACTCCACCAAAGGATATGGCACATAGCAGCCATGGAAAATCCTTTTTTGAAAGCGGCGCTTCACCTTTCTTTTCTTTGTTAATTATATTATTTATCGTTTGATATACCAGTAATCCTGTTCCGCTTCCCAAGTAAAGGAAAGCAGCAAGCGGTACCGGATCTATTTATCCAAGGAGTATCTTTGCCAGTGGTGCGCTGGCACCAAACAAAAGCGCAGCAAGTAATGCCTGCATCATAGGAAGAACTTTTCCTTTGTTCATATCACAAAAACCTCCCTGTATTATCGCTATTTAAAGTGTTTATCTATAGTATTATTAAGGTTCGCTAATATAGTATCGTCATTGTTATTAATTGCATCTTTTACACAGTGATTTATATGGTCTTTTATATTACTTTACCCGTATTGCTTAAGGCCGACATTACGGCTGAAATCTGAATGAGTATTTCGCTGCAGTCCCTGTCATCTTCAACCATTTGTTTTATAGAATCTACATGGTCGCTGATTCGTGATAATCTGTCGATAACAGCCTTACTGTTCGGATGATTACGTTCGCTCATTTTGTATCCTCCTAGAAGTTTAGCATCCCCCTATGGGGGATATATTTATTATGTCATTCTTTATAGTTTTGTTCCAAGATTTACTGGCAAATCATTTAAAACTAATAAAATTGAAAAAGAGGAACACTGCAAACCAATGTACATCTTTTTTTGAATTTGCATTTTTGGTAAGCACTATACTTGCACCGGAAGGAGCCCTGCCCGATACTGCTTTATCTGCTGCTGTTATCACTCCGGAAACTATCGGTTCCTCAGTTTTAAGCAGAGCAGTGATAGCTTTCGTAAGAGTTGCTGTATTCACATTTTCACCTTCATAATGCGCTGCTACAGAGATCAAATACCCCACTTTTCAACTTTAGTCCTCCTACTGTCCAATTTCCGTTTGAAGGAACCTCTACATTATGCTCCTATAAATGATGTTATTCCTATGTTTTGTCTGTATCCATGTTCCTATCTATATAGTTTGTGGGACATTAATTCAACGCCTTGAATTTGTCACCTTTAAGCTCCCCTCGTTCGGGTAACATCTCAACTCTATTTACATAATATACAAGGAATGGACATACATCCATAAAATCTTTCAGGAGGTAATCCAATGTCTACTTCGTATACAGTACAGTTCGGTGATACTTTACAATATATCGCACAACGTTTTGGGACAACTTTACCAAGATTAATCCAAATGAATAATATCTATTACCCATATCTCATTTATGTTGGACAGAGACTGGATATCCCAAAAGAACAGAATTTTCAGACAGTAGATGATGGGGTTTCAGACTATCAATTTGCAGGTAATAATCACACTACAACATATAGATATTCAGCTCAAACTCCAAGCCCCATGGTGCAAGAATCAGTTGAGAAGATAATTGGGAAGAAAGGTACAGCGCAGGATGGTGTTTTAAAGTTCACATTTCCACGTAATGACTTGAAAGTGAGTATTGGGCCGGTCTCAGTAGAACCTGATCTGGCACTTACCTCCTGGGTTGCATTTAATCATTTAGGAAATCAAAGCATGCTGATGGGTGACTTGGTTTTACTGGAAAGCGAAGTTGGCCCTGTTATGTCAAGCCTCTTAGAAAATGGAATTCAAGTAACAGGACTTCATAACCATCTGCTTTTTGAAACTCCCAGAATAATGTACATGCATATTAAAGGTGAAGGAAATCCTGTTAAAATTGCTGAAGGTGTAAGAAATGCACTTTCTCTTACAGCAACCCCGATTCAACCACATCAGCAACCGCCATCTCGGATAGATTGGAGTTTAATAGAAAATATTCTAGGCCGCAAGGGTACCCATAAAAATAATGTTCTACAGTTTTCCTTCCCAAGGACCACAACAATTTATGAGGATGGTCAGCCGTTATCCCCAGCTATGGGAATATCCCATGGTATCAATTTCCAAAACTTAGGAGATAAAGTGGCTGCAGCCGGTGATCTTGTATTATTTGCTCATGAGGTCAATCCGGTTGCAGCCATTCTTAAGAAGAATAATATTGCTGTTACTGCTGTTCATAATCATATGCTGACTGAGACTCCGCGGTTGTTCTTCATGCACTTCTGGGCGGTAGATAAACCGGAGCACTTAGCACAAGCTTTTAAATCAGTTCTAAATTTAGCAAGGTAATGCTCATAAATAAAAAAAGCCTGCTCAGATTTTACTCCAGACCCTGTGATGATAGATTACCGCTAAAAATGAACCAGTTATCTATATAGAAAATAGTAAATATCTTCACATTGAGCTGTGCCAAAATGTCCAATTTTCAGGGACTTATGAGACTTCTCAATGCGAGTGAATGAAGGAATAACATTTGCAATTGAACTCCCCACCATACCGCACTCAGTCTGAAACCTAAAGGAGAAGTTCCGATTTAATATCGGTTCTTCTCTATTTTCGTTTAACTTTCAATGTGGTTCTTATTTTATTCCATCCTCAAAAGGGCTTCATTTTTTACCCGCCAGCGGTTTAAGATTATTCCCAAGAGACCAATACAAGCGGTCATAATGAGTCCTGTAGATGAGATGAGATACTCTTTCCCCTGAGTAATTTTAACATAGTCAGCCAGCAATGGATGTGCAAAGGAATTACTGATGCAGTGCATTAATACTGCCGGCCAGACACTGCCTGTAATAATTCTGACTTCAGAATAAAGAATCGAAAAAGCAAACATGCTGAGATGGAATCTGGGAAAGAAGGTTGCAAGGCTATCCGAAGTATAGACCCACGAAAGCTCTCGAATATAAGGTAAATGCCATGAGGCCCATACCACTGCGACTATAGCATATCCGAGAAAATCATTTATTCCTGTTGAAGCCAGTTTCGGAACCAGGTAACCACGCCACCCAAATTCCTCAAATATAGAAAAAACCAGGAACACAGGCAAGGCTGTTAAAAAAGTCTTCAGATATGACGTTACTGAGAATTCAGATATCGAAGATACTGCATAGATATTTCCGATGATTAGCATTACAACTGTCAGTAAAGGATACGCCAGAATACAAATGATATACCACAGAGCATTTTTTCTGACTGCAGGCTTAAAACCGGCATCTAACCAATCCTTAGTCACTATTCGCATCACAACTGCTATAACGAGCGGGGCAATCCCCCAGATAACAAATCCGGGACCAGGAGAGCTTGGGCTGCCTCCCAGCAGCGGTGCAAAAAAAGCTGCCAATAATACGAGAATTGTAAAAATCGCTATGCACTTGATTTCCTTCTTTCTGATAGAAACGTCCATTTAA
>JAUZPH010000468.1 GCA_030706065.1 Bacillota bacterium
GCCATTATATCCTCAAAATCACATTTCCTGTAATTATTCTCATCGTTCTGTTTTGGGTTCAGCACCCCTTTTTCTTCATAATACCTTAGCTTATCCCTGGAAATCCCCATTATGTTGGCTATCTGTCCTATTGTATACATAAACTCCGCTTCACCTCAGATACTATTTTTATGATACTCGTTAAATTCCTCCGGCCTTTACCTGATGCGCCGGTTTATGATACCCGGTACTCATTTACCGTTATAGAGATGTTCCAAATCACTGACCAGGCCGCACCATTCGCCGTATGATTCTTCGATGCCTTCAGGGCTTGAACCGAGCCTGACCACCTCAAGCAGCCTTTCGTAACACCTATACGGTTTTATCTCAAAGGAATCAATATATTGTTTTGTTCTTTTTCTGCTTGGGAAAAATGTTTTATTTACCGCATATAGGGCTTGAAGGTAATGGTCAATGGAAACCTCAAGAACCTGATGGTAAAACAGCACATCCTTCCGCCGCAAAGCACGTCCAAAATCTTCTTCATCCTTTGTCCTGGCCAGATGAAAATCCGCCATAGCTTTTTTCAGTCCTTCCGGGTATACGGAAAGCTTGTCTTTTAAGCAAGCAAATACTTCCCATTCATCATAAATAACATTGATGTTTTTAAGTGTTGCGCAGCGGCCCACAGGGTAAAACCCTTTGACGCTGTCCAAATGCCTTCCTTCGAAAATTTCATTTACATACTTTAATGTTTCATCTATGGTGAAATACATCAACATGGTTTCCACACCGTCAATTATGAAAACATCTCCGGTTCCCCAATCTCCGCCTTCGCACACCTTCATCCGGCATTCTTCAAATATTGTATTACTTTTCTCATAAACAGCACGTCTCTCTTCATAAGCCGGTACCTTGTCCCCTAAAACAAATATATCAATGTCGCTCTCCCCCGGTTTTGGGATTACGTTTATATCCCCTGTCTGGCCTATCGCCTTTATCCCATCAATTAGAGAGATTTCATATAACAGCTTTGCAATCTTTTCTTCTATACTGTCCCCCATAACATTTCTCCCTTCTTATGATTCCTTAAAATTCATAATAAACCTTATCCTCTACACTACTTATTTTTTATATAGTGAAAAGTATTTCTAAAGTCCTATCCTGCTTTTCATATATTTACAGTATTCCACTGCAAGTGAATGATTCGGCATCATATCCCGGTCTGAAGAATAACATAAAAGTGCTTCTTTTATTAATCCTTGATATTTATCATCAATATTTCTTATTCCCCATTCTCCGCCTTCCTTTTTGGAAAGTACCAGTCTTTCCAGCACATATGCCAAAACCCTGCATAGATTCAAAATGATATAAATAGAGTTATCTTTTACTTCCTCTTCTGCTTCGATAATATCTTTCTTAATACTATCCAAATATGCTTCCGATGATATCTCTCCAAAAACATCACTGATTGTTTTCCCATAAAGAACAATTCCGCGATTCTTAGTAATGACAAAATGGGCTGCCAAATCATGATCTATACCTTTCATTTTTTCAATATATTCAGTAGGATTACTCTTATACCAGGCCAGATGCATATTTGAAAAATGCAGATCAAAGGGTGTTGGATAAATAAAATCCCTGCAATACTTGCTCCTGACTACACTCATTTCTATTCCTTTGGCTGGCGCATTATCATTCAAGGCAACAATAACGTCCATAAACATTTTCTTTTGCAGGTCAGTAATCTCATTTTCTACTACAACCAAAATATCTATATCGCTTTTCATCGGATTAAAGCATCCCATAGCCATGGACCCATGCAGATATATTCCAACCAGATTGCTCCCGAAAATACGACAGCTATGTTTAACCAATTTATCTAGTAGTTCTCGTCCTTCCATTATATCCCCCTTCTTATAGCTCAACCTTAAATTTACCCCTGCTCCACAGCCACATTGGTGTGTGGATGTCAATTGGGCAGTATTCAGTGCCGGACAACAGCTGCTTCCACCTGTCTGCAACAATATCCTGTACATTTGACTTTGCTTTTTCATCAGGGGTAATAATCCCTAATTTCTCGCTTGCCTGAATGATATGAGTATCCGGAGCAACATTAATATTGGCTCTGTCTGAAAAAAACGCATCCGTCCTCTGCTCTATGACATGCAGCCAGTAATTCATTATCTTCTTCCCGCCTAAATAGGGAAAGTCTGCTTTATGTTCTTCTATATATTTCTTTATCTTCTGCACCGAATAATTGCTCTCTGAAAATAATAAACGGATGTCCCCTCCAAAATTTCTTTCTATAGTGCTGCAGAGAGTTCTCCAAATGACCGGTTGCTTATTCTGCTGCAGCGCTACCTTATATTTTGTCAGCTTGTCTTTCAGTTCTCCCTCACTCATACCAGTTACAGCTTTCGTTGAAAACACAGACCGGGTTTCTGTATCCATCCAGGTTTTATTTGCACCTTCCCATAATGCATAAGAATTGCGTTGATAGTTTAGCGCCATCGGTAAAGTAAAATATAAATAGTTCTCTGGTGATTGCTTTGGAAGGTTTGGATTTTCATCCTCCGGCATCTTTTCTCCTCCAAGCTCACCGGCCTTATACAACTCTAATAATCTATAGACACGCTTTAAAATTTTATTACTGTTTTTCATTGGCAAACCTCTCATTCTATAACCATGGCTTGATATTAATACTCGCTGCCTGTCTTCTATTATGCTCACTTTAATCCAGGTTAACTTCACAGTTCTCTTCGAGAAAGTTCTAAGATTAATTGCGGAATATATGCTTCCCTTGCCTTATGAAAAGTATATGTATCCTCCTCAGTTCGTCCAATAAGAGAATTATTGGCTGCAGAATTATCGGAAACACATAACAAAGCAATCCCCTTTTTCCCAATGAGCTCCATACAGCGAAAGAAAGCTGCCGTCTCCATTTCAATGAGCTCACTGCCCAGGGACAATATTTCATTCAAATGCATATATTCACAGTAGATGGTATCTGTGCAGTACACAACCTTCTCTTCCACCTTTATATTTAAATCCCCGGCAGCCTCTAAAACCTTCCTTGTCAATTCTTTGTCCGGATAAACATGTTTCCTGAAATTCTCCGTTGTAATCTTATCGTACAGGTATAATGAACCTCCATCACCGGCAATACAGTGCTTCGGGACCACTATATCTCCAAGTTTGATTTCACTTTTCAATGAACCAACAGCACCTATGAAGATTACTCTGTCGCACACAGAATTCCCCAGTGCCAGACAGCAGTCGATTATGTTGCCGGAACAGCTGGAGGTCTGAATATAACCGAATCTTTGCCTGCCAACGGTAACCTCATATCCGCAAAAATATGGCCCCTGCTTCATCACCTTAATCTCAGCCTTGTAATTGACAAAGATTTTCTCAGGCTTCCATGAGGGAGCCACTATTATGGCATCATATAAAGTATCCTTGTCAAGCCCGTAAATCGCCTGAAGCATATCTGTACAATCGTTATATCTTTGAAAACTTGCCTGCATATTTAAATATAAATCCTTCATTTGCTTTTCCCCCATTTTATATGATTTTCCCC
>JAUZPH010000469.1 GCA_030706065.1 Bacillota bacterium
AAAGCTCATCGACTTTAAGCTGGAATTTGGTAGGTTTGATGGAGAGATTATCCTTGCAGATGAAATATCACCAGATACCTGCAGGTTCTGGGATGCAGTGACAAATGAGAAGCTTGATAAGGACAGATTCAGAAGAGACCTAGGAAATGTGGAGGATGCATATAAGGAAATCCTGAGCAGAATTTCAAATAGTAATTAATGAGAGGATTAAGTTATGAATATTGAGAATGTGGACAAATTTAAGGAAGAGTGTGGGGTTTTCGGTATTTACTCCAATGAGAATATAAATGCAGCCTCCATAACTTACTACGGCCTCTACGCTCTACAGCACAGGGGTCAGGAAAGTGCGGGGATTGTCACATCCGACGGAACAAATCTGTCCTGTTACAAGGATATGGGACTTGTTTGCGACGTATTCAATGAAGAAAATATCTCAAAGCTTACCGGCAATGCAGCCATTGGACATGTACGATATTCTACTACCGGTTCCAGTTGTGCTGAAAATGCGCAGCCTATTCTTACAAAATATAAGCTTGGGTCTATGGCCATTGCCCATAACGGTAATTTAGTAAATGCAGATGTAATCCGTGAATTGCTGGAGGACTGCGGATGTGTGTTTCATACATCCATTGATACTGAAGTAATACTGAATCTCATAGCGAGGGGAGCAAGAAAAGGTATAGAAAATGCAGTATTTGATGCAGTGCAGGCCATTAAAGGCTCCTTTGCCATAGTGATCTTAACCGAGGATAAACTAATTGGAGTAAGGGACCCTAATGGTATACGTCCCCTCTGCATAGGTAAGATCAATGATAGTTATATTATCTGTTCAGAAAGCTGTGCCCTTGATGCGGTGAGTGGAGAATTCCTCAGGGATGTTAACCCTGGAGAGATAGTAATTATCGACAAGGATGGGCTAAAATCTATCAATCCGACTGAAAGGACAAGATGCGCTACATGTGCTTTTGAATATATTTATTTTGCCAGGCCGGACAGTGTAATTGACGGAATCAATGTGTATGATTCCAGAGTTAAGGCTGGACGAATTCTATATGACGAATGTCCAGTTGATGCTGACATTATCGTAGGGGTTCCTGATTCGGGAATAGCAGCAGCAGTAGGTTTTTCGGAAGCGTCAGGAATACCTTTTGGCATTGGCTTTGTAAAAAACAGATATGTGGGAAGAACCTTTATTACTCCATCCCAGGAGCTTCGTGAAAGAGCTGTATCAGTAAAGTTGAACCCTCTAAAGGTAAATGTTCAAGGTAAAAGGGTAGTTCTCATCGATGATTCCATTGTAAGAGGAACAACCAGCAGAAGGCTGGTGGAGATGCTTAGAAAAAGTGGGGCAACGGAAGTCCATTTCAGGGTATCATCTCCGGTGGTAAAATATCCGTGCTATTTCGGTATAGATACCCCCTACAGAAAGGAGCTTATTGGTGCAAACAGCACAATAGAAAAGATACGAGAGGAAATAGGCTCCGATTCCCTGGGTTATATAAGTATGGATGGGCTCCTAAAAAGTTTTGGGGATAAGCATGATTTTTGCCTCGGATGCTTCAGTGGAGTTTATCCGGTGTCTACACCGATAGAAACCTCCAAGGAAAGATTAGAAAGGTAGGTATTATTATGATCACTTATAGAGAAGCCGGTGTTAACATAGAGGAAGGCTATAAATCCGTTAATCTGATAAAGAGCTATGCACAAAAGACCATGCTTCCCTTCGTGTTGAACAGCATAGGAAGTTTTGCAGGAATGGTGGAGATACCGGAAGGCTATAAAAGGCCGGTTATTGTATCCGGAACCGATGGCGTAGGTACAAAACTGGATATTGCTTTCAGGATGATGAAATACGATACTGTTGGTATCGATTGTGTGGCGATGTGTGTTAATGATATATTATGTCATGGCGCAAAGCCTCTGTTTTTCCTGGACTATATAGCCTGCGGGAAGTTGGAGGCAGAGGTGGCAGCGGACCTCGTCAAAGGGGTCTCGGGCGGATGCCTGCAATCCGGATGTGCATTAATTGGAGGCGAAACGGCGGAGATGCCGGGCTTTTACAAGGAAGGAGAATATGATATTGCCGGGTTTGCAGCCGGGATAGCGGAAAAGGATAAGATTATAGACGGCTCCGGTATCAAAGATGGCGATGTTCTTATTGGCATATCATCTTCGGGATTACACAGCAACGGATATTCCCTGGTGAGGAAGCTGATACCGGATATTAATATGGATTTTCAAGGTAAATTGATGGGAGAAACTCTGCTGACACCTACGAAGATTTATGTAAAGCCTGTTTTGGAACTGTTAGACAGCTACAACATAAAAGGAATGGCACATATTACCGGTGGCGGGTTCGTTGAGAATATCCCAAGGATGTTCAAAGATAAATATACAGCTGTTATAAGCAGAAACAGCTACCCAAGACCTGCTATCTTTGATTATCTTTCATCCCTGGGACTAGAGGAAAGCCATATGTATAATACCTTCAATATGGGGATTGGCTTTGTAATGTGTGTTGACAAAAATGATTGCGACGATATAATAAGAACCCTTCTCTGCCTTGGAGAAAATGCATATAAGATTGGGTATGTTTCCTCCGGAGGTGATGGTATTTGTATAGAATAGCAGTACTGATTTCCGGAAGCGGGTCAAATCTCCAGGCTTTAATAGATAAAATAGAAAGTGGATATCTTGATTGTACAATTGAGTGTGTCATCAGTGATAAAAAAGATGTTTTCGGTTTGAAGAGGGCAGAAGAGCACGGCATAAAGACTTTTGTACTTGAAAGAAAAGAATACGTAAGGGGATTATCCGAAGTTATCTATGAGATAGTTAGAGGAAAGGTGGATTTAATTGTACTGGCGGGATTTCTTTCTATTTTAGATGGTGATATATTGAAAGGATTCAGAAACAGAATTATTAATATTCACCCTTCATTGATTCCGAGCTTCTGCGGCATCGGGATGTATGGAATAAAGGTGCATGAGGCTGCTGTCAAATCCGGTGTAAAGATATCAGGATGTACCGTCCATTTTGTAGACGAAGGTACCGATACCGGCCCCATTATTCTGCAAAAGACTGTTCCTGTCTATTATGAGGATGATGCGTGTGCACTTCAACTGAGGGTACTGGAGCAGGAACATAGAGCCTTGCCTGAAGCAGTGAAGTTACTAAGCGAAGGAAGGGTCAATATACTTCATAATAGAGTTCAAATATCTGGTTGGGAGGATATAGATGATTAAGCGAGCTTTGATAAGTGTATTTGATAAAGAAGGGATACTGGAAGTTTCCAGGCTTTTGACGGAAAGAGACGTTGAGATTATATCTACGGGAGGAACTTACAAATACCTAAAAGAGCAGGACATTCCGGTAAAGGAAATCAGCGAAGTAACCGGATTTCCGGAAATGCTGGATGGCAGAGTAAAGACACTACACCCGGTTATCCATGGAGGGATACTGGCTATAAGGGAAAATGAAGTCCATATGAATACCCTTAAGGACAAAAATATTAATACAATTGATATGGTAATCGTAAATTTATACCCGTTCTTCGAAAA
>JAUZPH010000047.1 GCA_030706065.1 Bacillota bacterium
CCAAGGCAGTATCTTTTACCAGCGTTATAACCTCATTGCTTATCGGAGGCATTATCCTCTTCACAACCTGAGGAAATATAATCTTGATAAAGGTTTGAAATTTTGTGAATCCGAGAACGGAAGCCGCCTCATATTGTTCCTTTTCTATTGATTCAATGCCCCCCCTGAATATCTCTGCAAAATATGCTGCATAATTCAAGGAAAAGGCAATAACTGCCGCAACCATACGGTCGATATTTATCTGTGCCCCCTCTGGAAGCATATAATAGGGTGCAAAATATACAAAGGCCAGTTGAAGCATCAATGGTGTTCCTCTTATTATCAATATATATATTTTCAGTATTTCCTTAAGCCATTTTCTTTTGGACATTCTTCCGATGGAAATTATTAACCCCAATGGAATTGATATAACAGTTGTCAAGAAAAAAAGCTCCAAAGTAGTTACAGATCCGTCTAATAATGACTTTAGAATAACCGCCGCTTTATCTCCAAGCATAACTATTTCTCCTTCTATGAAAATATAAAGCCGGTATATGTAACCGGCAATATATCTAGTTTTCTTTTATTTGCCTATTGTGGTTATATCCGCACCAAACCAATCTTTGGATATCTTGGCCATAGCTCCATCTTTGGCCATAGCCTCAAGGGTATCCTGGAATTTCCGCATCAATTCCTTGTCATTCTTTCTGAAGCCTATACCATACTCTTCCTGTGCCAGTGCATCATCCAAAACCTTATAGCCCTTGTCCTTCTTTTGAATATAGTATCTGGCCACTATTTCATCCATAAGTACTGCATCAACACCGCCCTTTTCCAGGTCCATAAGTGCCATAACGTTATCCTTGTATTCCACAACATCCTTAAGGCTCTTCTTGAAATCCGCCGACTGGTCCAGAGCATCTGCAGCACTGGAGGCAGCCTGTAAACCAAGCTTTTTACCCGCCATATCCTTTAATGAAGCTATGCTTGAATTTTTATTTACCACGATAACTTGTCTATTCTTCATGTATGGTTCTGAGAACAGTACCTGTGATTTTCTCTCATCGGTTATAGTGAATCCGTTCCAAATTGCATCTATGTTCCCTGTGTTCAATTCCTGTTCCTTTAAGTCCCAGTTAATCGGCTGAGTTTTAAGGGTTATGTTCAATCTCTTGCAGACTTCCTTTGCCAGATCAATATCGAAACCGACAATATTGCCGTTGTCATCTTTGAAACCCATCGGGGGAAAGCTGGCATCCAGGCCCAAGACAAACTCTTTCTTTGCTGATACCTTGTCCCAAGAATTCCCGGACTGCTTTGAGCTGCATCCGCTAAATATTCCTATTGCCATTAACGCGGTCATACAAATCGCTAACATTTTCTTTTTCATCATAATCAAATCCTTTCAAAACATAAAATTCCACATCTGTACATGTACAATTTATATTAGTATTATACTTTATAACTTTAGCCTAGTAAAGTGGTAAATTCAAAAAATATAGCTTTTTCTATAGAAATTTTTATGTAAACCTTTTAAGCCTTCTGGAAGTAAAAACCGCTTGAATCAATATCCTTGATACTGATTCAAGCGGTTCAATCTATCCTATACAGCCTTGCGGTTACCCCATTTTCCGCATCTGTCACCAAAAGCACCTACAGTATTCTTACCGTCATATATTCCAACAACCTCGCAGCGATTGCTGCAGCCGGAGCATTCAAAACTCTTAGCCTCGTAATTTTTTTCAGCTATTCTGAAGCCCTTAAAGTTTGTTTTCTTCCTCGTTTCAACTGTCTCTCTCGCTATGATTGCCGCTCCGATGGCTCCCATGACATTGTAATGTTCAGGTATATATACCTCGGTTTTCAAAACTTCCTCAAAGGCCTTTTTCATGCCTTTATTAGCGGCTACTCCACCCTGGAAGAAGATTCTATCCTCTATATCCTTCCCTTTACCTACATTGCTCAGATAGTTTCTCACAAGAGCGTCACAAAGCCCACGAATTATATCGCAGTCATTATAACCGAGCTGCTGCTTGTGTATCATATCCGACTCGGCAAAAACTGCACATCTTCCGGCTATTCTGAGCGGCATATCCGATTTAAGCGCATAATCACCGAACTCTTCGATGGGTATGCAGAGCCTCTCTGCCTGCCTGTCAAGGAAGGAACCTGTTCCGGCGGCGCACACAGTATTCATGGCAAAGTCAGTAACAACTCCCTCTCTCAGTGTTATTATCTTGGAGTCCTGTCCTCCAATTTCAATAATAGTACGGACATCCTTATCCAAGGACAGTGCTGCCACTGCATGGGCGGTAATTTCATTCTTCACGGCGTCACCGCCTATTATATAGGACGCAATGACCCTTCCGCTTCCGGTAGTCCCCACTGCGGCTATATCCTTGTCATTATATTTGTCTTTCAGAATTTGAAAACCCTCCTGTATTGCCCTAATAGGTTTTCCCTTGGTTCTCAGGTAAAGCTTATCCTTTACCATCATCGCTTCATCCAATATTACAATATCAGTACTTACAGATCCTACATCAACGCCTAAATAATACACCTTTTTCTTCTCCTTTCCAGCAAGTCAACAAAAGCCTCTATCCTTGTAATGTACCCGCCTTCTCCGGTAAGCTCATCCACTACCAGCGTCATTATGGGAAAATCCTTGTCTTTTGATATGGAAGGCAGAATGGACCTGGATACTATTTCCGGCATACATCCGAAGGGGAATATTTGAATGGCACCATCACAGCCATGCCGCTGAGCCAGTACCGCCTCACCTATACACTCCCTTCCGTGGCCTCCTATGTAGTAGGGTAGATATTCCCTGGACGCAAGCCTTATATCTATAGATTGAAGCTTCAAGGCGGTCATTACCGTGTTTTTTATCCACCAGCTCGGATACAGCGTTCTCGTAGTGCTTACACCGTAATCCATGAGTTTATCCTCAATAAACAAATTTGAAAAAGGCTCTATAATAGTATAAATCTCACCTATGATAGCCACCCTGGCGGGCTTTTTATTCTTATCGACGGGTACCTTAGCGGCCTCCTTTTTGTATTCCTTCAAGATGGCTGTCATCTCATCTGCGCCCTGTGCATCCATCACTTTTTTTCTGCATTGGTACAAAAGCCTTTTACACTGGCCCTCTTCTATCTCACTGCCGGCTTTCATCCTCAAGGTCTTCTCGATTTCGTCCATGCTCTTGATTGTATTGAGGGCAGTAAATAAAGCCTTTATCTTATCCCTTGTGCCAAGAGGGCTTTCCGAAGAAACCCTTCTGATCCTCTTCATAAATTCATCTTTGCCTATATCTCCGGGGGAATCGATAACAATCAGATTGATATCCGGCTTCAGCTTCTTCAATATATTTATCTGCAGCTCGCAATATTCTCCATATCTGCAGGGCCCGCAGCTTCCGGTGATGACAAAGGTGTCCGCTCCTCTCTCCATGGCATCAATGTAGTTTCCTATCATAATCTTAAAGGGAAGGCATATTTCTTCCGGCGAATATTTTACGCCAAGCTCCAGGGTCCTTTTACTGCTCGCCTCGGGAAGCACATAATCGACCTTCAGAGCCTCAAAAAGAGCTTTAACAGCTATGGAGGTGTTTCCCAGATTCGGAACACTTATCTTCATTCAGATTCCTCCTCTCCAGCATGTCGCAGAAGGCTTCGATCCTTGTGTCAACTCCAGCCTCTCCGGTATGTTCATCAATTTTCAATACCATAAAAGGAAAATCTCCTATATAGTCCTTTATTATCTCTATTACGATTGAATCTATTCCGCAGGCAAAAGAGGAAATATAAATAATTCCGTCTATGGTACCTTGTTCATAAAGGGCTATTGAAGCACCATAGGAATTTTTGGCAAAACTCCAAAAGGGCCTTTTAAAGAGTGAAGTTACCTTTTCTTCAATTACGCTTTTATCCACCTTTTCTTCAGTTATGACTCCTACTCCAAGCCTGTTGAGTTTCCTTCTTAAATTCATGTTGCAGTAGTCATCATAGATATTATAAGGATGGCCTATCAATGCCACTTTATATTCATATCCACTATCATCATAACCCTTTTCCATATCACGGTATGCACCTATTGCCTTCTCATAAGCCTGCAGGATGGACTTCCTATTACAGCCCATGGACTTTCCGATACTCATGAACCATCGGAGCAGATCTTCCCTTGTAACCATGTTCAGCGGCATCTCCGTCAATTTGGGCAGTCCGGTGATGCTGTTTTTGAGCATTTCGATTATCCCGCAGAATTTAGGGCAAATGAATTCTCTTTCTGTAACTTTCATGATTCGAGGTGTTATAATGAGGTCACAGCGGTCCTTCAGCCAATCCACATGGCCGTGAAAGACCTTCACCGGCAAGCAGGCATCATCTACACAGGTATTTACTCCCCTATCTAAGATATCCCTGTTTGTATCCGGTGATACTATGTATTCAAGCCCCAATTCCTCCAAAAATGTCCTGACAGTTATACCGTATTTCCAATACATAAGACCCTTAGGCAGGCCTATAAGCATAAAAATCCCTCCCTATTGTCATATCTCATTATTCTTGCTAATTAATAAACAAATTATTCATTACTTCTTTGACTATATGGATTATGAAAGCCCGTTTTCTTGACAGTGTCAATAATCCTTTGATTTTGCATGTTGGAGATTCACAGGATAGAGGATTTTATTACTTTCTGTTTTATACCTTGTCAAAGAGTAATAATTATTTATTATGCCTCATATTCTAATTTGAAAACGCTAATAAGGTGGTTGTATGAAAAAGTTAGTATCTTCCTTTTTAATGCTGGTTTTTCTATTTTCTTTTTCCGGATGCTCAAATAGTGCTCTGAAGTACTCCTTCCAGAGAAAGAAGCCAAATAACTTCTATTATACAAATGCACTGCTGTCCCAGTTAAAGGACAAAGGCTTTTCCAATGTACTGGCTCTGGAGATGAATCTTCAAAAGGAAAAAAACCTGGGTGATGCCGATATTGAAACCGTAAAGAGCTTCCTTGGCTCCATTCAGGCAAAAAACTTTCTGGCCTCCTGCCCCGATCTCTCTGTTCAGCCTCAATTCCGAATCTACATAACCAGCGGCAGTGAAAAATATGTAATAAACGTATATAATGAAAAGTATATCGGTATTTTCCCATGGGACGGTTCTTATAACATGGACTATTTGGATATGTCCGAGATAAAACCTCTGTATAATCTATATAACCTGTGCAAATATTTATATAGATAGAAAGTTTTAATCCTATCTATTTTATAGATATGGAAATTTATCCTTGCTTTATAGCCTATATTTATTTACAATATTAATAAATTATTTTTGGAGGACAAAAGATGGATCTTAGAGTTGACTTGCACCTTCACACTTCGGCTTCTGACGGTAAATTACCACCGGAGGAACTTGTAAAGCTGGCAAAAGGTGAAAACATCGATATAATAGCGGTAACAGATCATGATACTACCCTTGGAATAGACAGGGCTCTATCTGCTTCTCGTGAGTATTCTTTAGAATTGATACCCGGAATAGAACTCTCCACTCAGCATGATGAAGAAACAGTGCATGTCCTAGGCTATTTCACCAATGAAGCCTATAAGTCTCAGGCATTCCAGAAAACCCTTCAGGATATGAAAGACCACAGGAGTTGGAGGGGAAAGAAGATTGTTGAAAACCTGAAGGAGTACTTTGGAATTGAAATCAACTATGATTCTCTGATGGAAGAGGCAAAGGGAGTTGTAGCCAGGCCTCATATAGCGAGAGCCATACAGAAAGCTGGTTATAGTTACGATTGGCAGTATATTTTTGATAAAATAATCGGAAAAGACAGCCCTGCGTACATACCAAACAAAAAATTATCTACTGAGGACGGCATAAAGCTTCTGAGGTCTGTGGATGCAGTCACTGTTCTGGCCCATCCGATTCTGGTCAGGAAGACTCCTGTTGAAGAATTGTTGTGCCTTGACTTTGACGGACTTGAAGCTTACTATTGGCAGCATTCCCCGGAGGAAACCCAAAAGTTCATAAACCTGGCATCAAGTCATAATAAACTGATAACGACAGGCTCGGACTTCCACGGCGGAGACGCAGGTGATACAAAGCACGGATATATAGGAAGCGTGCCCTTTGAATTCAAACATGTTGAAGCTTTTCTTTCAAAATTTAAAAAATAAGGGGTGGCACAGCCATCCCTTATTTTTATAGTTCACAACCACTTATTTCTTTTAAATATCCTGGCAAGATATATTACTGTAATCAGCATAAAAATCAGAATTGCATAAAAACCGTAAATTTCATCCTTGAAAGGCATATGGCTGAAGCTCATTCCGAAGAGCCCGGTGATGAGTTCCAGAGGCAGAAAAATAACAGCCACAGTGGTGAATATCTTCATGAGTCCGTTGGTCTTGTTTGCAATTTCCGATTCGAAGGCTTCCCTCACCAGTGCCAGGTCCTGTACAAGGATTTCCTGAGCCTTCATCAATTTATCTATCTTTCTGTTCAAGCTTTCAAAATACTTCAGGTTGACCTCCTCAATTATTCCATTATCGTTTATAGTGAGGCTGTCCCCGATATATCGGAGGGGATTCAGGAACTTTCTTACCTTGAATACCTGCCTCCTCAAGGTTATAAGTCTGTGGGCATGCTCTTCGCTGGGCCTTTTCAATATGTCGATTTCAATCTGATCCGCTTCCGCTTCAAGCATGGAAATGACATTATAATTTCTTACGATTATTCTGTCCAGTATATAGTAAAACAGAATGCAGGGCCTTGGATTTTCCCTGAGTATAAAGCAATTTCTCAACTCCCGGATATCTTTTAGCAGGGCATCAATTATTTCTGCCTCCCCTTTATATATGGTTATAATATAATCTCTGCCCAGGTAAATATTGAGTTCTCTTGAAATAATCTCATCTTTCATGTACTCCAAAAGATTAAACACGACAAAAACATATGAATCATAGAAGCTTATCTTGGGTGACTGGTTTATATTCATACATTCTTCCAGAGTTTCCGGATCCAGAACCAGTTTATTCAGGAGATTTTTTATCTCTGCGGCATCGCATATTATCCAGTAATAGTTTTCTCCCGGTTCCCACCGGGAGGATGTTTCCTTAAATCCGTTTCCGATATCGTACACCTTCATTTAATCACCTTCAGCAAATCATGGATAGCTGTATCGGTTTATTATGTGTCCCTCTCGGATTTTTATAACGTTATATTCTTAAATTATCCGTTATTTTTGTTCATGAGCTCCATTCTGCGGTTTATCGTATCTATGGGAGTCTCCTTTGACATGAGGTGATATCTAAAGTTTACTGCTGCCGCCTCTATAATTACTGCCACATTTCGCCCAGGCCTTATGGGTACGACTATTTTTCTCACCGGAACATTCAATATGTTCAGATACTGCTTATCAATTCCAAGCCGGTCGTAATTTTCATCAGCCTTCCACTGTTCAAGACATATTATAAGCTCCACAGTCTTTGAATACAGGACTGAACTAAGGCCGTAAAGTGACGGCACATCTATAATCCCCATGCCCCTTACTTCCATCATGCCTGAAGTTATCATAGGGGAATAGCCTACCAGTGTACCTTCTATTTCCTTTATATCCACGGCATCATCTGCCACAAGCCTGTGGCCTCTCTTAATAAGCTCCAGAGCGGTCTCGCTTTTACCAATTCCGCTTTCTCCGGTTATCAGTATACCAATACCATACACGTCCACGAGCACGCCGTGCATCCTTGTCTCCGGCGCCAGCTTGTCAGAAAGATAGCTTGTAAGCTTGCTTATGAATTTTGTGGAAGTCATATCCGCCCTGAGCACCCATCTGTTGTTCTTTGAAGCATATTCCATTATCTCCGGCTGAGGCTCCAGGCCTCTTGTAATTATGGTGCAGGGAGTCTCAAAGGAGAAAAACTTCTTCAGTCGTTTTTTTCGTATTTCCGGCTGCATTGCCTCCAAAAAGCTCCATTCCGCCATGCCTATTATCTGAATTCTTTCATTGGCAAAATAATTATAGAAACCGGAAAACTGAAGCCCCGGCCTGTTAAAATCACTTACAGTAATCTGTTTATCCTCTTCTCCCCTGAACAGTACTTCCAGTTTTAGATCTTCAATCAAGTTATTTATATTAACGGACATAGTCAAACTCCAATCCTTCCTTTAATTTAAATATAAAAGCATACAATTTTTACAGATGCGGAAATTTAAACCTTAATAATTCTCCTGAGAAAATATCGAATCTTCACCGATTTTTCCGGATGTAAAATTTCAACGAATTAAAATTCAATTTAGAAGAAATTTTACATCCCAGATAAATTCAATTATAAATTTCCGCAGCTATAAATCAATGGGTACCTATCTACTGCCTGTAACCCTTAGGTTTTCTCTCAACGGTATCCAGCTGGGCCCGCAAATTATTTTTGAAAGAATCAATATATATCCTCCTCAGCCTGGTCTGCTCTTCCTTCTCTTCCGCAGTCAATCCCTGCTGCTGGCTCTTTTTATATAACAGGTTTATCTTTTCTATGATTTCGTCCATATTCATTTTTTTATCTTCCATGATGCCCCTCCTATTAACAGAAAGTAAAAATATAATCCCATTATATCATATAATAAAAATACCTCACAATAAATGTGAGGTATTTGCACCACCCTTTGTTAAATCCCAATCTGCCGTTACGCTAATTTATTCATACCCGCCGTCTCGCAGGTGGGTCTTTCGCATCTTAGCTCTGCCTTCTTCTGATTGGTACATTTCCAATACAGCTTATACGCTGTTGAAGCCTGACATCCTTAAGAATTTTGAAAGTCCCTTATCTCTTATGTCGGTCGAATATCAAAAGCTGTTCGAGCATCTCAGGATTTTCTGTAACTTCATTATATCATACCGCATCCATGTTTCAACAATGGTATTGCCACAATATTGACGCTCAGCGCTTCCTACGGATAATTACACCTATATTTCTGTGTAAATCTTTACGATGCTTAACGTTATGAAAACTATTACAGCTCCAGCTCATCAAGAATTTCTTCTATCTCATATTCCTTATCCTTTTCGCTAAATACTACTATAAATTCGCAGGTTTCATAGTTTTCACTGTCGGTTTCATAGATGACATATTGAGCATTCAGCTCCTTGTCCTCCATCAGTTCCTCAATTACTTCACCAACATTGTCAACAGCTATGTCATTGAGATAAGGCAGGAAAAACTCGTCAAACCAAGTCTCCGATTCCTCTTCATCTTCACATTCATCGTTGGAATAAGCCTTTGCGGAAGATATTTCGTCACTGTCAAAATCATAATATACTCTCAGTAACAGTGCATCCTCCTTGTATTCAATCTCTTCGTAATCATCAAGGCCGTTAGCTTCCAGATATGATAGTATTTCTTTCTTGTTTAACATATGAACCTCCCCGTTTTATTCAGGATATTGCAGCAGTTATCTGCATTACCACATCCTATTTTACTTTAATCAAATCAGACGACTACTCTTCGTCCAAAAGACTTTTGTATTCTTCCTGAACCTTTTGAAATTCTTCATCATCTTCGACAAAATTATACACTGTCTTTCCGTCTTCATTGTCGACCCTGAAGGCGAACGCATCATCCTCATCGCCGTCCACCGGTGATAATATCAAATAGTCCTTGTCGTCAACCTCTATTTCTGCTACTACCTCAAAATCCACCTTGTTTCCATCAACGTCCTTAAAGGACATTATTTCTTTTTCCTCCAAGTTATTCCCTCCTTTTAGTTTTATCTATAGGAGGATGTGAAAAACATAGTCATTCTTTTTCGTGAGCCACAAGTGGTATAGCGAAACCTATAGAATGACTTTTTCACAGCCTCCTATATGAGCTTCAAATATTCTTCAACAAAAGCATCCGCCTGCTTGTAGTCTTCCTCCGATGGCACAAAGCAGAACCTGAATCCCGGATCAACTACCTTGAATTTAAGCGATGCAAGCCTCTGAGTCATCATTGGAACTCCCTCGCCGCTCCAGCCGTAGGAACCGAAAGCAGCTGCAGCCTTGCCTCTGTTTGTTATGGCACATATCAGTGACATCAGGTCCCAGGCAGGCTTTACAGCATCCTGATTTATAGTTGGTGAGCCTACCATTATTCCTGTGGATTTTTCAACCCTGTCGATAAGTTCCTCCATTGGAGAGGAAGTTATCTCATGGACCTCTGCTTTTATTCCTCTGGAGTTTATCTTTTCTGCAAAGTATTTTGCCATCCTTTCCGTATTACCATAGGCAGAAATATAAAATATCTGAACATTCTTTTCCGACGGCATCATTACCTCGGCCCATTGCCCGTATAAATCCAGATACTTCTGGATGTCATCAATGTGAAGAGGGCCATGGCTTGGAGCCACTATATCATAGTTAAGCTCCTTTATCTTATCAAGTGCCATGATTACGAATTTTTTGAAAGGCCCCATAATGACATCGAAGTAGTACCTCATCTCGTCTAAGTAATCATCTTCAAAGTTGTCCGTTACAGAACCGGAAGGACAGTAGTGACACCCTGTAAAGTCACAGGTGAACAGTACAGACCTTTCCGGAACGTATGTGAAGATGGTATCCGGCCAGTGCAGGTTTGGAGCAGATATGAATTTGAGGGTGGTACTACCAAGGCTTATATCCTCTCTCGCCTCAATGGACTTGAATTCCTTATTGACTATGTTCCTCAAGTAGATCAATGCAGCTTTTGAACCTACCACCTGTGCCTCAGGAAATATTTCCAGCAGCCTTCCCAAGGAACCGCTGTGATCCAGTTCGGTATGCTGAACTACGAGATAATCAACTTTTTTATCGCCTATAATCTCCTTTATGTTTCCTATGAATTCATCGATAAAGCCATCCTTCACACTATCAATTATCGCTACTTTTTCGTCATCGATAAGATATGCATTATATGTAGTACCTTTTTTTGTCTCCATAATGATATCAAATATTCTTAAATCCGGATCCTTTACTCCGACCCAGTATACATTATCCTTCAGCTTTTCGACAGCCATGCAAACCAACTCCTTTACCCATCATAGATATAGCTTTACCTGGACCAATATTTTTTATCATCAAAATTTTCTTGGTCGCTAAAGCTAATTGTACCATAATAATACATACGCTGTAAGACCTAATTTAAACTTATATAGAAAGTAATAAAAATCTTTGCATTGAGCTATCACAAAATATCCAAGAGGAGGATTTATGGACTGCTCAAAGCAATAAGATTTTTACTTTCCATATAGAAAATAAAAAAATCTGCAGGTATATGAGATTTACAACCTGCAGACATGCTTTTATTTTTTCTCTTTATTGCTACTTATTTAATGCAAACCTCTTGTCTCCAGCCTTTGAAAATGACTTCAGAAGAATTGCAAAAATTCCACCATCAACAAAACAATTCATATTTTAATATTTTTATCAATACCGATTGGACTACAGTTCTGTTTCATTGATTTCATCCAAAGCCAAACCTTTGGTTTCGACACCTGCAACAGCAATAACCAAAGCTACAACACAGAATACTATAGTGAGCATTAGAAATACATAACTGAAGCCTGCTTCCTTACCTTTACTTTCATAAACCAGTCCAACTATATAAGGTGCTGCGATGGCGCCAACACGCCCCACTGCAGCTGCCCAACCGGTTCCGCTGCCCCTGGCAGCGGTAGGATAAACTTCCGGAGTATATGCGTATACCCCACCCCAGGCACCAAGACTGAAAAAGTAGAGCAGACATCCAAAAATGAGCACTGAACTCAATGACGAAGCTTGACCATATAGGTATGCTGAGGCAGCGGTGCCGCTAAGATATATAACTAAAACCGCTTTACGTCCAATCTTTTCTATCAAGTAAGCAGCGCTGTAATATCCAGGAAGCTGTGCAATGCTCATGAATAATGTGAATTGAAAACCTTTTACAAGACTGAACCCTTTACCTACCAGGAGAGTAGGCGTCCACAAAACAAAGCCATAATAGCCAAAATTGATTCCCAGCCAAAGAATCCACAAAACTACTGTACGCCTCAGATAAGGTTTAGACCACAATTCCCCAAAGCTAACTTTTTTTATACTTTCCATTTCCTCTTGGGTTGCTGCGTCTACCCTCTCATTCTTAAATCCTGCCTGCTGCTCCATTTTACTTACAATCTCTTCAGCTTCCTTATAACGTCCTTTCTGCTCCAAATATCGCGGAGACTCAGGAATATTTCTTCTCAAATATGCGGCGTACAGCGCCGGTATTCCACCTAGGAAAAAACCGATACGCCAGCCATAAACTGGAATAAGAAGATAAGCAATTAATGCCGCGATTATCCATCCCCATGCCCAAAAGCTTTCCAGCAAAACAACCATCCTGCCGCGGGCTTTGGCAGGCGAAAATTCACTTACCAGAGTAGAGGCTGCAGGCAGTTCTCCACCGAGGCCCAAACCCGTTAGAAACCGAAAAAATAATAAGAGCCCATAATTAGGGGCAAACCCAGATAAAGCGCTGGCAAATCCATATAGAACAAGAGTGAACGATACTACTGACCTTCTTCCCCATCTGTCAGCTGCCATACCGGCAGCTGCGGCACCGATAGCCATGCCCACTGCAGAAGCACTGCCCAATAAGCCTAAACTTGACGGAGATAGTTTCCATGCCTTTCCAATTGAAGCCATTACACCTGAAACCATTCCCTGATCCATAGCATCAAATAACCAGCCGATACCTGTTAAAAAAAGTACCCTCCAAACCATGGCAGTAACAGGTAATCTTTCAATCCTTTTCGATATACTATTCATTCAATTCATCCCACCTTATGTATTAATCTGTTCAATTTTATAATTTTCCCCAAGGCATTTTTATAGCCCATTCTTAATGATAAAAACTTCAACTGCGCCGGATTTGTAAATACTTTTATGTGACATATGTATAGCTGCGGAAATTTATATTTTAATCTATCGCCTTCGAAAAATCGGTGAAGATTCGATATTTTCTCCGGTGAATTTGTTAAGGTTTAAACTCACACATCTTTAGTTACTTTCTAATATGTAAGCTGTTCATATTTACACCTTCGCTTGTCTACTGTATATACACCAGTATATATTACTATAACCAAAATGTAAACGCCGGATTTTATTTTCGTTTTTCCACACTCATCTTGAAAATAAAAAGAGCAGTGAATCATCACTGCTCCTCTTCTTCCTCAAGTTCGTATACTTCTCTTGCTCTGTCCATATACATAATCCCATCAAGATGGTCTATC
>JAUZPH010000470.1 GCA_030706065.1 Bacillota bacterium
AGCAGCTGGTATAATTACGAAGCTTCAATTTGTGGGGGGAAATGAAAATGCAGAATTTAGGATACTACAACGGCAAATACGATTTGATTGAGAACATGGCAATACCGATGAACGACCGTGTATGCTTCTTTGGTGATGGAGTTTATGACGCTACTTACAGCAGGAACCATATTATATTTGCACTGGATGAGCATATTGACCGCTTTTTTAGTAGTGCCGGACTATTAAAGATTAAAATTCCATATTCAAAAGAGGAATTGAAAGCCTTGCTTAAGGAAATGGTCAGAAAAGTTGACAGCGGTGAACAGTTCGTATACTGGCAGGTAACAAGAGGAACTGCCATGCGTAATCACGTTTTTCCGGGAGATGAAGTAAAGGCAAATCTTTGGATTATGTTGAAACCACTGCCAGTAAAGGATATGTCACAGAAATTAAAATTAATTACTTTGGAAGATACCAGGTTTTTGCACTGCAATATAAAAACTCTTAATTTATTGCCCAGTGTAATGGCGGCACAAAAGGCCGAAGAGGCAGGCTGCCAGGAAGTAGTATTCCATCGAGGCGGCAGAGTTACTGAATGTGCTCACAGCAATGTATCTATTATTAAAGACGGTGTTTTAATAACAGCACCATTGGATAATTTGATCTTGCCTGGTATAGCAAGAGCACATCTCATAAAAATGTGTCAGGAATTTGATATTCCTGTAAATGAAACACCCTTCAAGTTAGATGAGTTAATGGATGCAGATGAAGTCATAGTTACAAGCTCAGGCCAGTTTTGCATGACTGCCTGTGAAATAGATGGAAAGACTGTAGGAGGGAAAGCAGCGGAGATTGTTTCCAGGCTGCAGAAGGCATTACTTGATGAATTTTTAGAAGAAACAAAGAAAATCTAGATGTAAGAGGAAGATTTCCATATCATTATCCAGGGGTAAAGTGTCTCTGGATTTTAATTTTACAACTTTGAAACAACTATATGAAGATTTAGAAATTCCTTTTTCCTATACTTATACTTAAGGTTATTTTTCAAGCGTAGGAAAGGAGAAATGTAAGTGATGAAGAAAATAATCTATACATTATTAATATTAATGATTATACTTTTAATCATAAGCATCTATCTATTTAGACAAGCCATGGGAGATTCTGTATATCTGTCCGATAAACCGGTTAATTACGCAAGTGAAGATGTTGGACAAGCTAACGGCAGCTTCGCCTCTTCAGGTAAAAAACAGCGTATTATAGTAATAGATGCGGGGCATGGCGGCCCTGACCGAGGGGCTTCAAGTAAAAGCGGCACATTGGAGAAAGATATTACCCTGGCCGTAGCCTTAAAGCTTGGACCCATACTTGAAAATGATGGATATAAAGTTATCTATACTCGGACAAACGATGTTATTGATTGGCAAAGTGAAAAGCAGGATCTATTGAGAAGAGCAGGCATTGCTAATGATAACCATGCAGATTTGTTCGTAAGTATACATATTAACTCGACAAATCTGAAAAACATAACAGGCACGGAAACATATTATCATGAAGGAAGTTCAGAAGGCCAGAAATTTGCCAGGTTAGTGCAGGATGGAATTCTCGGTGAAGTGCATTTAAAAGACAGAGGAATTAAAACAGAAGATTATTCCGTGCTTAGAAATGTGACTGCACCGGCAATACTGACGGAACTTGGCTACATAAGCACTCCTTCAGAAGAAGCTGTTTTAAAAGATCCTGAAGATCAGGAAAAATTCGCTCAAGGAATAGCCAGCGGTATTATTAATTATTTCGGAGATTAGGTGCATCGTATGAAATTCTGGAAAAGGATATTTATATATTCAATGACTCTTTTTCTCATCATCTTCAACAGTGCCAGTATTTTGATTGTTGAAAACATACACAAACGGACCATAAATCGGACAGTCAAAATGGCTCTGGATGAGCATAAGGGCACAGCCGATATATTATACTTGAATGCAGATTCACTTCAAGGCAGTAAAAGTACAGTTGAAAATCAGTTGAAGGATTGGCTTACACTGGTTATAACAGGCTATGTATCTTATGATACTGCAGACCCTAATTACATAGAAGTATTTGATGAGAAAAACAATCTGGTTTTCTCCAATTCAAATCTGCAGGTAGAAGGTTCACGACCTGAGGTATCAGACGCCAAACTGAAAGAAAGGACTTTTATAATAAGAAAAGTCCAGGCTAATCATTACCTGTTTGTCAGTTCAATTCTTAGTCTACAAGGCAACCAGCTGAATCTGGTCTTGATAAAGAATATTAATTTCATTTATGAAGACAGGGAACAAAACTATAAGTTTTTTCTGTTTTTGGATTGCTTTATAATTATTATACTTGGGCTTGGCATGTTCCTGATTGCAAAGAAGGTTACAGAGCCTATTGTGAAGCTTAGTGAAGTTTCCAGGGAAATAGCTCATGGAGATTATTCCAGGCGTGTAGAGATGAAAAACAAAAGGGATGAGGTTGGAGTACTGGCTGAAAACTTCAATATCATGGTTGAAGCTTCAGAAGCTACAATTAAAGAACTGCAGGATGCCAGTAATGCTAAACAGAGATTTATAGATAGTCTGACCCATGAACTCAAAACACCACTTACATCTATTATCGGCTATTCGGATCTACTTCTAAAAGGTAATGTCAATGAAGAGATACGGTTTAAGTCATTGAATTACATTAACTCGGAAGCCAGGCGGCTTGAGAAATTAAGCTTCACCCTCGTCAAGCTGCTACTAATAAAGCAGGAGGACATAAAAATGCTCCCAGTTTCCTTGAAGGAATGTATCAGTACTGCCTGCAAAACTTTAAGCTACAAGCTGGAGAACAAGAACATAAGCTTAAGGTCGGATATAACTGATATTACTTTCTCAGGTGATAAGCAGCTCATTATCGTTTTACTTTTGAATATACTTGATAATGCAATAAAAGCATCTCCAAATTCAGGAACCATTGAGCTTAAGACAGCTTCAGGCGAGGAAGCCGGTGAATACATACTGACAATCAAGGATTATGGCTCCGGTATACCAAAGGAAGACATGGATAAAATCAAGGAACCTTTTTATATGGTGGATAAAGCCAGAGACAGAGCTGCCAGCGGCGTTGGCCTTGGACTGGCTATTTGCGATGAAATATGCAAGCTCCACAGTATAGACTTTGAAATTGAAAGCACCATTAATGAAGGTACTTTGGTATTGCTTAATTTAAAAAAGGAGAACCACTATGATGAAAAAGAATCTTAGATTTATTCTTCTTTCCTTTATTATAATACCTCTGATATCCGGGTGCACTTCGGAGCTCGGCTACTATGAAGATAAACTATATTCGGAAAAAGCTTTTACTGATTACAAAGCAGAACTGACTGTTGACCAAAATTCCAATATTCTTACCAGGGAAAAAGCAGTTGAGAAGGTTATCGGTGTATTTAAGGAAGGCTTAAACAAGAAAATTGACAGGGCTGCCTTTTCTGAATCCATCAAGCTGTATAGAGATTCCTCGGACACAGCTTTTAAATGGCAAATCAACTGGACAGACCCTTCCACC
>JAUZPH010000471.1 GCA_030706065.1 Bacillota bacterium
AAATTAGGCGAAGCAATACTCATATCAATATTTACAGGGGACTTGCATTTTCGTTTGAAAAATAATAAACGGAGCAGTTGTAGTAATATTCCAAAAGTCATTGACCGAATCGGTTTATAGTGATATTATAAAATAAACCGATTCGGTCAATAAAGGTAGTGAGGTGAGTTTACTTTTGGATAAGTTTTTTAATTTACCTGAGGAAAAACAGAATGCAATCATCGATGCCGCACTAAGGTCCTTTGGTGCCAACGGCTATAAAAAAACCTCCGTCAGCGATATTGCCGCTGCTGCAGGAATTTCAAAAGCCATGGTTTTTCACTATTTCGGAACAAAGAAAAAGCTGTACTTTTATTTGATTGAACTGTGCGGCAATACTATCATGAATGAAGTTAAAGAAAAGTTTGACAGCACCATCACTGACTTTTTTGAAAGGATCAAGCTTTCAAGTGATATTGAATTATCTGTTATGAAAAGGCACCCTGCAATACCGGCTTTTGTAACCAGCATATATTTTGAAAGTGATGAGGAAGTAAAAGACGATATACAGGCTCTTTTGGCACAAGGGGAAGACTTTAGAAATCAAATTGCCTTTGATGGCACGGATACCTCAAAGTTTAAAGACAGCGTTGACTTAAAGCTTGTAATGAAAATGCTTATGTGGATGGCTGATGGGTTTGCAAATCAATTTTCCGGCAAGGCGGAAGTAGATTTTGAAGTTATAACCAAAGAATTTTATGAATGTATGGATATGCTTAGAAACAACTTTTATAAGGAGGAATATCTATGAATGTCATTGAAATTAAAAATCTCACAAAGAATTATGGCAGGGCAAGGGGCATAATCGATGTGAATCTGAACGTTGAGGAGGGGGAAATCTTTGGGTTTATAGGGCCAAACGGAGCAGGAAAATCCACTACTATCCGAACACTGCTGGGACTTATCTATCCTACCAGCGGCAGTGCGTCCATCTTTGGAAAGAGCTGCATCCAGCATCCTGAGGTGAGAAAGGAACTCGGATACCTGCCTTCGGAAGTGTTCTATTATGACAATATGAGGGTTATAGATCTCCTCAAATACTCTGCCAGCTTCTACAACAAGGATTGCACAAAGAGGATAAACGAACTTGCAGAGATGATGGATTTGGATCTAAAAAAGAAGATTGACGACCTGTCCTTCGGTAACAAGAAGAAAGTCGGTATAGTGCAGGGGCTGCTCCATGAGCCCAGGCTGATAATACTGGACGAGCCCACCAGCGGCCTGGATCCGCTGATGCAGCAGAAGTTCTTTGAACTCATCGCAGAAGAGAACAAGAAGGGTGCGACGGTATTTTTTTCTTCACACATCCTCAGCGAAGTACAAAAGATGTGCAGCCGTGTGGCCTTAATTAAAGAGGGGAAAATCATAAAGCTGGAGAAGATGAGTACTCTGCAGGAGAATAACTACAAGAGAATCAGTATTGAGACTAAGTCCCAAATTTCCAGGGAGGCCTTCAATGTAAAAGGTGTAAGCCATTTTGAGGTAAAGGGCAATTCGGCGAACTTCATGTTCAGGGGAAACATCAACTCCATTATGAAAAGAATTGCCGAGTTTGAGCTGCGCAATATATCTATTGATGAACCTGATCTTGAGGAAATCTTCATGCACTATTACGCAAAGGAGGAATAAGGCTTATGAATATGTATCTCCACGAGCTTAAGTCTCTGAGAAAAGCTGCTATTATATGGACAGTCGTGTTTATCGGCCTGGCTGCGCTCTATTTTTCCATATTTCCCAGCGTGGCCGGTGATGCATCGGATTTTAAAAAGCTGATTGGCGGTTATCCGCCGGCAGTCAGGGCTATGCTTGGTATAAACCTTGACTACATTACATCAATCCTGGGGTTTTACTCCATGATATTTTCCTTTATTATATTGTGCGGAGCAGTTCAGGCTATGAATATGGGGGTATCAATACTTTCAAAGGAATCAAGGGAGAGAACGGCAGATTTCCTGCTTGTAAAGCCGGTTTCCCGGTCATCCATTGTCAGCGCCAAGCTGTTGGCGGCTTTTACGACTATTACTGCTACTGATGTGTTATTCCTGGCCGCATCCTTTTCCATGGCTAACATGGTTAAAACCGCAGATTTCAGCACGAAGCTGTTCTTTATGGTAAACCTTACCCTGTTTTTCATTCAGCTTATTTTTCTTGCACTTGGTGTGGTGATTTCAGTGTTCTTCAAGAAGCTTAAATCCGTACTGCCCATATCTCTTGGCGTAGTCTTCGGGCTATACATGATAGGTGCATTGATTGCTGCGGGCAAAAATGATGATGCGGCACGCTTCATATCTCCTTTTAGATATTTTGATACAACCTACATCATTAAAAATGCAGGCTATGAGGCAGCATATATGATTACCGGTGCAGTTATCATAGCAGCAGCAGTAGTGACAAGCTACATTGTTTATATCAGGAAGGATATCCACGCTGTGAGCTAACAGGCTCGTAGGATTATACGAGGAGGAATTTATATGAATATTTTTATAAGGGAACTGAAGGCCAACCGGAAAGCCCTGATCATATGGAGCGTGTGTATGTTCCTGGGAGTTTTGAGCGGTATGAGCAAGTATACTGCCTATTCTTCCGGTGCCAATAACGAGGTTTTTGAAAAAATGCCCTCTACTTTGAAGGCATTGCTGGGGATTTCTGCTTCCTTCGACGTCACCCAGATGAGCGGATTTTTCGCCTTTCTATATCCATATCTTGCTGTTTCGGCAGGTATTCATGCGGTACTGCTGGGCAGCGGAATTATCGCAAAAGAGGAGCGGGATAAGACTACGGAGTTTTTGATAGTCAAGCCGGTTTCGCGAAAAACCATCATTACTTCAAAGCTCCTTGCAGCCCTGGTGAATGTTGTAATTGTAAACCTGGTTACACTGGTTTCTTCGGTAGCTATGGTTGCTGCCTATAATAAAGGAAAAGATATAACCGGTGAAGTAGTGGTGTTTCTTTTAAGCATGTTTATAGTTCAGCTGATTTTCCTGTCCCTTGGGGCTTTTATTGCTGCTTTCATGAGGAATCCGAAAGCAGCCGGATCCCGAGGTGCAGCTGTACTGTTCGGCGCTTATTTTATATCCAAGGTAACGGATCTGACTGACAAGGTCAATATTATAAACTTACTTTCACCATTTAAATACTTCAGCGTTCAGAATATTGTCAATGAAAACAGCCTGAGCCTGGGCGTAGTTGTTCTCTGTATTTTACTGGTGGCAGTCTTTTCAGTTTCAACATATCACTTTTATATGAAAAGAGATTTAAATGTCTGAGCCATGAGTTATTTTACGTAAATGATATAGATAGATACTAGAAAAGCACCCTCCTGCAAGCCAATATGCTGCAGGAAGGTGCTTTATTCTATGAAAAACTTGATTTCTGTTATGCTCCTTCACCCAGATTCTTAAACTGGCTGAAGTGGAGATTATGATATCTTCCGTTTAAGTTCATCAGCTCATCGTGATTTCCTCTTTCCACAATTTCACCGCCATCTATGAACATGATGGTATCCG
>JAUZPH010000472.1 GCA_030706065.1 Bacillota bacterium
CATAAGGAAGGCAAGTGGTGTGGAATGTGTGGAGAAATGGCAGGAGATGAAGCTGCAATTCCTACGCTTCTTGAATACGGCTTGGACGAATTTTCAATGAGTGCCTCCTCCATGCTGAGAGCAAGGCAAATCATTATAAACATTTAGGATTATACAGCCGGCGAGCGGATGGATGCTTGCCGGCTGTTTGTCTTATATAAGGTAAATGTGGAAATGAGTGTCTCTGTTGTTCGTGGCAGACTTATTTATTCCGATAATATTATGTTTGCGCTGGCATTTATCAGAATAATACTTGTTGCCATATCCAATATCGGGATGTTGTGCGTAAAACTCTTTGCAGCTATCTGCTTACTTTTTCATATAATTATCTAACTGCTTTTGTACTTCGTTCACTATTTTTTCGGTATCAGAATTGTTAAGTGCCTGAATAACGTCGTCTAAGTCGCTTTCATCGATGGTGACGGCTCCTCTGACCTGAGCAAGCATTATATTTTGAAGTAAAGCATCTCCTCTTTGTTTCGTCTCATTTTGAAGGTTTGCATAATCCGGAGAAAATCCCTCATGTGGTGCACTGAAGGTTTTTGTATCTATAAAATCTTTGTATTCCTTCTTATCGATATTGTTTGGCCAATTGGCATTCTTTTCGGTCCTATAAAAATCAAAATTAAAAAAAGCATAACTGGACCAATAGCGGTAGGGAATAGTATTGCCGTTATTCTGTACGGATACAAGCTGATTGTCTTCAAGCTTATAATCCGTACCTTCTATACCGTACATAAAAAGGTCATAATTCTCTTGGCTGCTTTGTACCCAGTTAAGAAACATCAATACCCGTTCTGCATTTTTTGATTTCGGGTTAATTGCAATTGCCGGGTTATCCTGTACACCTCCTATAGGGTTCATCCTTTGCTTGGGCATGTCCTTGCCGATTACGTAATTATAAAAAGTGAAGTCATCGCTATTTCCTCTGCCGTATTGGATTATTCTTGTTCCCTCTTTTATACCATCATTTTTAGTTAGAACAGAGCCGAGCTTACCACCTTGAGAATAGTTTATATCGTCTATATATCCATTCTTACACCATCTTATAAGGTATCCGGCAACCTGCTTAAATTCAGGGGTTTGCTCCCAAGCCTTAACTGTCATTTTAGGATCATCTTTTTTGTAAACCAACCCTTGGTTATCATCCAGTACTACATAGCCATACAGCCCGGCAAACATACTGGCACTTGGATAGAAGATTTCACCGGGTAGTACATTCTTTTCATTTTCCTTCACAGTTTTTAAGTATAATTCGTAATCATCCAGGCTATTAATTGCAGGTAAATTATACTTCTTCATCAAATCCTCTTTTACTGCTACATTTAGGGTATAGGCTTTAGTAAATAAAGAAGGTACCGCATATAGTTTCCCGCCTATCTGAATAGATTTCAGTTCTTTGTCTGAGAGCTTTTTATATATATTTGGAGCATAGCGCTGGAACAAATCCGTTATATCCTTTAACTTACCGGCTGCTGCAAGATAGGAAATGTCCGCAGTCGTATAAAAGTCCGCTCTCCCTACATAAAATGCATCAGAAAAACTATCAAGATCAACTTGTGAGTAAGTCATAACCTGACTTAAAGTATATTCATAATTATTAGAAGAGCTATAGGTAAAATTCAGTTTTATATTCAGATTGCTCTTTTTTTCTACCTGCTGCAAAACATTTTCATAATTTGCGGGCTTATTTCCGGGAACAAAAAATGTCAGAGTGACAGGCGGAAGATCAGTGTTACTATTAAGACTAACATCCGGCCCGGTGTTATCCTTTGAAGAACCGTTGCAGCCGAATACTGAAAATCCCACTGCAGCAGCAAGTATTGAAAGTGAAATTTTTTTAATTAACGTTTTTCTCATAATATATCTAAAACCTCTCTTTATATAGATGTGTGAGTTTATACTTTAATTTATCTCCCAGTAAGTAAAATTTCTTATGAATGAGCAACAATAAAAATCCGTGAAAGTTGGATGTTTTATTGTTGCGATATATGATGAAATTTTACATACGGAAAGATCGGTGAAGATTCGATATTTTCGAATGCGAATACTAAAGGTTTAAATTTCCTCATCTGTATTTGCAGCAGTCATTTGTAATCCTCCTTTCACAAGTTTTTTTCACAGAACCCGGGTATCTGCTAGTCTTCACCCAATTTTAATGCTTGATTTATATTTATCCTGGCAATTATATATCTAAGCACCAGGAGCCCCGCTGCAAGCATTAATAACAAAGCACCATATAGCCTGAAATAATCTCCGATGTATTCCGTAACCTTGAAAGGAGGCACATATTTTTCCGCACTTCCTGTTATTTGAAGCAGAGGCACAAACAATGTACTGGCAATTTCTCCAACTCCAACACCTAAAACTATCGCACTGCAGGATAAGAGGAGGAGTTCAGCAAAAATCGTTGAAATAACTTCCTTCAGATGCAGACCCATAGCTCTCAGAATACCAAACTGATAGGTTCTGCCTTTTATGGTTAATATCCAGAAAATAATGAATCCTGCAAGAGTGATCAATAGATTTACAAGGAACCCAAGGGTGAGAGCTCCGTTGGTACCTTCAACAATAGGATCATTCTTTTGCGTTATAATATTTTGACTTGTGTCGCTTAACTTTAAAACCCCAAGCTTTTTTTCTTTTATATCTGCATAAATTTGTTCACTTGTAGCCGTTGGGGTCTTTTTTAACCATATTTCATATGGCCTTAAAGATATTCTGGTTTGGAGATAATTATAATTGGCTACAATTAAGTTATCCGATTTGTCCTCGTCAGTAGTATATGGATTGTAGCTCGGCCAATAATCAATAAAAGCCATTATGGTACCTGCAAAGGTTTCTTTATCTCCAAGCTCAACTATAATATCGTCTCCAAGCTTAACGTTATTGCTCTTAGCCAAGGAGGAAGATACCAAAATACCGCTTGGGTACTTGGTAAGATAGTTAAGGTAATTGTACCAATGATACTGAAGCAAATCGCTTCTAAACCATGCTATCTGTCCAAATTCATTTGGTATAATAGCCATAAAGTTCGCTTTTAAGGACGCTTTGTTATTATTTCCGGCATAATTCGGCTTTTTCGCACTATCATCAGAAGCGCCATTGACCTTAGTGCCTGCTCTCTTGCCGACATCATTAATGTTTACATTGGGAAGTTGTAAGACCTTAGTAGCCTTCTCAACTCCTGGAAGCCCTGCATAAGCGCTGAAATCCGGTTCCCTGTAAATAATTTTACTTGATGTTTTCTGCGTGCTCCCGTTTGGCGTATTGGCGCCCGGAGGTGCAAGCGATTCAAACTGCTGATTATCTACAAACTTTGGGACTATAGTAATATCTGCACCAACTGCATATTTTTCTCTTTCTTCTATATTTGTATTTATAGTTCTTGCAGAATTTGAACTGAAAATACCTGTAGAAACTGTAACTATAAGGAACACTATGAGGAAGTTGTTCTTACCTCCCGCCCTGGATAGATTAACAAGAGAAGAATACATTGCCGG
>JAUZPH010000473.1 GCA_030706065.1 Bacillota bacterium
AACTGTATTTGGAGGGATAAGCTTGAAAAAGATTGTTGTTACCGGAGGAAGCGGAAGGCTGGGCAAATGGGTAGTGAAAGAATTTGTAGAGCAGGGTTGGGAGGTACTGAATGTAGATATAAAGCAGCCTCAGAAGAGCCTGTGCAGAACGGTTGTTGCCGATTTGAAGAACCTTGGGGAGGTATACGGGGTATTGGCCGGCGCCCAGGGAGTAGTCCATCTTGCGGCAATCCCTGTTGCCTACTCAAACCCTAATGAAGTGGTATTTCAGAATAATGTAATGGCAAGCTATAATATTCTTGAAGCCTCGGCAGGGCTGGGTATAAATAAGATAGTACTTGCCTCCAGTGAATCTTCCTATGGTTTTTGTTTTGCGGAACATGATATAGCGCCCCAATACGTGCCGCTGGATGAGGACCATCCTCAACTTCCGCAGGATAGTTACGGCCTTTCCAAGGTTGTGGCGGAGGAAATGGGAGCGGCGTTCCACCGCAGAACAGGAATGCAGGTGGTTTCTCTGAGGCTGGGCAATGTTATTACACCGGAAATGTATGCCGATTTTCCCGGCATCGTCAATGACCCTGACAAGAAGATAAGAAACCTGTGGAATTACATAGATGCCCGGGATGCTGCCAGTGCCTGCCGGTGTGCCATCGAGGCAGAGGGCCTTGGAGCAGTTAATCTGAATATTACTGCAAATGACAATGCCATGAATATAAAGAGCCGCGAACTTATGAGGCATGCCTTCCCGGAGGTGAAGGATTTCAGGGCGCTTCTTGAAGGTTATGAAACCCTGATAGCCAACGATAAGGCCAGGAAGCTTTTAAGCTGGGAGCCAGTGCACTACTGGCGTGATTATGTAAAATAGTCTGCATAAAACAATATCTACATAATAAATATATAGGGTTCCGGAGTCAATTTCTTTCGGCATGTGCATAAACTTTCAAAAGTCAAGGCTTTTGTACATGCAGTTATTGATTCCGGAACCCAATTTTTGCCACAAACTAACCGGTTTTACTTCTTTAGGCTATCTGTTATTGAAAGCCGTGAAAACCTATAAACTTTGTCATCTGCTAACTTCCGTCTTAAGCTTAGAAGCATTGGAAGCTTCTTATCTGTCTCAGGTCCATTCCAAAGTATCTCCAGTTATTTCTTTCCCAGCGGTAGCCCGCAATGGATCTTCGGCCTACAAAGGTAATCCATGCCCAGAAACCGGGGCCTCTTCTTGGCCATATATATACATATCTGAACATGCATGGCCTGATTGCGCCCTGATCTATTGCAAAGGGAGCAGCACCGAATTGGTGTGCCTGGGTCTCCGCCGGTGTATGACCCGGAGGTGGTCCCGGCGGCATTCCGTGCTGTCCGCCGTGTTGACCTGGTCCGGGTCCGTGCGGTCCTGGCCCAGGTCCATGTGGTCCAGGTCCTGGCCCGTGAGGACCGGATGGCCCTTGGGGCCCATGAGGCCGCGGCGGCGGAGGTGGAAGAGGAACCATCTGTCTGTAGGGGCATTGTGGGGGAAGATCGTAGGTTTCCAGCTCGTAGATTAGATTCGGATCATAAAGGCTGCTGTCATCTGCTTCTTCATAATCTCGGAAATCGTCAATATACATGAAATGCACTCCTTTAAGTATTTACAATATAGCTTATGGTTCAATATATGTTTTTGTTATTGAAATTTTGGATGCAACTTCATATATTATTTGCAGCCGGTTATTTGACATAAAAGCAGCCCCATTATATAATATAAGTATATTGAAGGGGAGTAGCACTAAGCTATAAAGTCAACAACCGGCGGAAAATACTGTCTGGCTTTATGCTCCTGAATGGAATGCAAGACCTTTAACATGATTCTTTTTGAGTCGTGTTAAAGGTCTTTTTTTATAGATTTTAACAATAAATTATTACAAGCAAGGGGGAAATTTCATTGTCAATTAAAAAGGCACTTACATGGACAGCAATCTGGCTTGGATTAGCATTAGGCTTTAATGGCGGTATATGGTACTTCCTGGGTCGGGATAAAGCACTGGCCTTCTTAGGAGGGTATATAATTGAGCAGAGCCTGAGTATAGACAATCTATTCTTGTTTATTATTGTATTTACAAGCTTCGGAATAAAATCGGAGCATCAGAGAAGGATATTAAATTACGGGATAGCAGGGGCAATAGTGCTGAGAATGATATTTGTTGTCCTGGGAGTGACTGTGGTAAATATGTTCCACTGGGTGCTCTATGTGTTTGGGGTAATTCTTATAGTAAGCGGAGTTAAAATGATGCTTAAGAAGGAAGAGGACAATGCAAGCTTTAAGGACAGCAAAGTTATTAAGCTCCTTGGCAGAATAATTCCGGTGTCAAAGGAATTAAGCGGGAGTAGATTCTTTGTGAGGAAGAATAAAGTTCTATATGCAACGCCTCTGTTTGCAATACTTATACTCATAGAATTTACAGACATACTGTTTGCGATAGACTCCATACCGGCCATATTTTCAATAACTACAGATCCGTTTATTATTTATACCTCAAATATCTTTGCGATACTGGGACTGAGGAGTATGTATTTTGTACTTGGAAGGCTTCATGAGAAATTCAAGTACGTCAAATATGGAGTTGCACTGATACTTACCTTTACAGGAATAAAACTCTTTATTCTCATCTTCCACATTTCAATTGCAACAGGACTAGCCCTTGCCATAATCTTTATAATTTTGGCGGCGAGTATTGCGGCATCGGTTTTGTTCAGCGGAAGTGAAGCAGTAGAAGATACTACCTTATAATGTACATGCTGGCGTACCCAAAGAGTATATGAAGGTATTTAAAAACAGCAGCAGAAAAGGAAGTCCATATTACTGAAAACACTGCGGATTTCCTGCTTAGGATATTTTCAGAACAAAAAAACGACATCTGGAACAGTCAAATGTATCTTTGGCAGGATATCGCTTTTGACATCATAAAGCAGGGTGTATAATATTGGTAAAGAAAGTTTCACTGAAGATATCAGGATAAGTCCTTGTAAAAGGGTTTAACCGGGCGAATTTATGAGAGGTATCAGATATAATAACAGGCTGGGTATTAACCTGTTAGAAAGAAGAAACGCTGTGGCAAAGCTATTGGTGCTTTTGTCACAGCATTTTTCTTGTATGAAAAAATCATATTACTTGGATTCCTGTTTCATTGAGCTATAGAAGGAAGCGAAGGCACCGAAAAGGAGCCCCGTAATTGGGAAGACAATCCATGTGAGGCCCCAGCGGCCCGAAAGGAAGCTCCACAGCAGGTATATGCAGACCGCAACGGGCCAGACAACGGAGGCTACGGCCCCAACAACCTTGTCGCTTTTCTTCTGAACCGGACTGTATTCACCCAGCTTTAACAGTTTCTTATAGGCTTCCTCCCTGGTGCCATATCTGATGAATATAAATACTGCAGCAGCTACTATGAGCAGCAATATGCAGAGGCCGTATACAGAACCGGAGCCGGTTTCATCAAGCATTGCGCCAATAAAAAGAGGAATTGGAGAAAGGACGCACATGCATACCCCGAC